>JADFZT010000026.1 GCA_015232395.1 Magnetococcales bacterium
GGCTGCCGTTCCGAATTGCCGCTCACGTGAAGATTTGTGTCATGGCCCTCTTGATCCAGAGAGTGGCGGAACTAGCCGTTGGCAAAACGTGGCCACGCATTCGAGAGGATTTGGATCGTGTGAAGGCCACCTGCTTCAAAATCAATTCTCGCCATATTTTTCGCCGGAATGAAATCCCAGAAGAGGCGGTATCTATCATGAAAGTCCTTGGAATTTCAAAGCCTTCAGAACTATTGGATGCCCGCAAGGAAGTAGAGAAACTGTAGTCACACGAGGGGGGTGGGGATAACCTGCACAACATCCCGTTATAAAACGGGATTTTACAAATTTCCGTGTCTACCCGTCAGAAACCCAGGCAAGGGAGAGCTTCCACCTGAACAAGATCTTTTTCGGCATGCGGCCAAGCTATCCTATAAACCCAAGGAAGATGACCGGGCGTTCAAAAAGGCCCTCAAAGCCTACGAAGGGGATCCCCTCTGGCCTGCGCTGGCGAAGCACATGGCCCGGCGCTCCAGTGAGGCGGATCGGGCGCTGTTGATTGATTTGGCGAAGCATCCGGAAAAGCGGGAGCCGCCTTTATCCTGGGGATTGCAATTTATCGTGCGGGGGGATGTTTGGCTGGATAACAATGAAGGAATCGTGACGCTGGATGAGTTGAGTGAGGAGGCTGGGTTGGCGCCACTTCCCTATCTGGAGGAGATGCCGCCGGAGTTGGAGGTGGATTGGGATAAGAAAGATTGAGGCTTGTTGGGGTTGTTCGTTTTTCTCTGGCATTGTCGTGGTGCGCTCTGGATTCCCGCCTGCGCGGGAATGACGGGGGGAAACGGGAATGACGGGGGTGAAACGTGGATGACGGGGGGAAACGGGGATGACGGGGGATGAAACCTGGGGGAGAGGGAGGGGTTTCTCTCCCCCAGGGAAGGGCGGGGGGTTATGGGGTTGATGGGGTTTGGGTTGAAGTTGTGAAGTTGTGAAGTTGAAAGGTTAGCAGTAGGACCACATGCGGTCGCAGCGCGCCGGGCGGCCCAAATCGATGTCGTAGCCTTCGTGGGCATCCTCCACAGGGATTTTGCTATACTCCTTGAGATTTTCCTCATTCTCGAAAAAGACGGTCAGCACATGACCACCACCCAAATCTTCCACCGCATAGGGCTTATCCTCAGTGTCACCATGAAGATCCTTCAAGCTGATGGGGTCGGTGGTGGCAACGATATCGGTCATTTCAGTGTGCTCCTTGCCCAGAATCATGTTTAGTTGAAACCGTTGTAGCCCTTAATCCAGTTCATAGGGCCATTCGCTTACTTACTTCGAGTGGGGTGAGGGGGAAAAGTTCATTGAATGATTCTCATTTCTGGCATCCCGGACAAAAACAGGAGGCCCGATTACCCAAGCGAATCTCCCGGATCTCCCCGCCACAGGTAAAACACCCCTGCCCCTCCCGCCCATACACCGCCAGCTTTTGCGCAAAATAGCCCGGCTTGCCCTCGCTGGAGCGAAAATCCCGAAAGGTGGTGCCCCCCTGCTCAATCGCCTCTTGCAGCACCTCTTTCACCACCATCACGAGCCTATTCCAGCGCACCTTGGAAACCTCCCCACTCGCCACCCCCGGATGAATCCCGGCTCTAAATAGCGCCTCCGCCGCATAGATGTTGCCCACCCCCACCACCACCTTGGCATCCATGATGAAATTTTTCACCGCGACCCTCCTCCCCCGGGAACGACCATATAGATAGGCCCCGGTAAAATCCCCCTCCAGAGGCTCCGGCCCTAAATGATTCAAAAGAGGGTGCTCCAGCAATGGCTGCTCCAGCCACAGCACCGAGCCAAAACGCCGGGGATCGGTCAAGCGCAATAGCAAACCCTGATCAAACAGAAAATCCAGATGGTCGTGTCGGCCAGGGGAAACACCCCGCTCCACCACCCGCAACACCCCCGACATCCCCAGGTGAATCATCACAGCGCCATCCCCGGTCTCGAACAGGAGATATTTGCCCCGCCTGGAGATCCCCCGCACCCTGGCCCCCACCCACCGCTCCCCAAGTACCCCCTCCGGCACCGGCCAGCGCAAATCCCCCCGGCGCACGGTGATCCCCACCACCTCCCGCCCCACCACCAAAGGCCCAAGCCCCCGGCGGATGGTTTCCACCTCCGGCAGTTCAGGCATGCCACACCTCCCTTGGATATCCCAGCCAAAAACCCTGATTCAAAAGGGAAATGGTGGTGAAAAACGGTTTTGGTCTGTTAATGTGAAGAGCAGTCAAGTACATTCGGCCTTTGATCCTGCATAGTTAGAAAATGGCAGCGAGGCTCACAGGCAAAGGAGCACCAAACCGTGTCCGTGTCGGAACCCGTCTTTAGATTGCTGGGAACACTCCCTCTTTTCAACACCTTCAACGAGCGCGAAAAACGCCGTATCGCCAGCCTCGACCATATTTTTATGCGTTTCAGCAGCAACGAAATTATTTTCAAGGAAGGGGCCACCGATCAATCATTTCATATCCTGATCTCCGGCTCCGTGCGCATCACCCGCAATGATCTACCCAACAAAGCCCTCGCCCATCTGAGCCCCGGCGCCATCTTTGGCGAAATCGCCTTTCTCACCGGTCGCAGGCGGGGCACCAACGTCATCGCCAACGATTCTGTCATCACCATGAAGCTGGATCACCAAACCCTCCACCGCATGAACCCCACCCTGCGGGAAGGGATCAAAAACCAGCTGATCGAACTCCTGGCCAACCGGGTCAACCAGCTCAACGACTCCCTGATCAAACGCGCCAAGGTTGACGGATCCGCCTATCCCGTCAACGACTAAAGTCCATGGCTCTCCCCCGCTCAACCGCTTATTTGCCCAGGCCGCACCACACACCGGGTCGCACCATGAATAAAAAACGGCACAATCGCTCCAAGCCCACCCCGGAAGAGATCGCCGCTCTCGGAGAAATCTGCCTCGTCGAAGGACGCTGCCAGGAGGCGATTGCCGCATTCAAAAAACTGATCAAGGATGACCCCCAGGGAAAATGGAACAAACCCCTCATCGCCGCCTGCCGGGGACGGGCCATGGAACTTTCCCTTTTGGGACAGTTCAACAAAGCGGTGGAGGTGCTGGAAAAAGGGGCCGAGATGACCGGAACCACCCTCGACCCCGAAGAGTATCTACCCCTGATCGCCCAAGGGGGGGATCAGGAAAAGCTCTTGGATATTCTCCTGGCACCCAAATCCACTCTCGCTAAAAAACATCCCAAACTCTGGAACACCCTCTGGGAGTGGATTGCCGCACAGCTGGTGAGTGGTAACACCCCCTTGAAAAAAAAGCTCCCCGCCGATCATCCCGTGCAGATAGAGTGGAGCGAAGCGAAAAAAGCCCTGGCCGCTTTCAGCCGGGGAGCGGATCGGGAGATGAACAAACGCCTGGGCCACATTCCCCCGGACTCCCCCTTCGCCGCCCTGGTCTATCTATTAAGAGGACTCGCCCAGCTGGAAGAGGATATTGATGCCGGATTGATTCTGCTGAGCCAAATTCCGGATGACTCCCCCTTTTCCGGTCTGGCACTGGCTGGAGAAGTGGCGGGACTCGACAGATACGCCCTGGCCCACACCCTCCCCCGCCTTGGACCTGCCGGGCAGCTCTTCACCACCGCTCTGAAAGGAATCGAAAGCAGCGGGCTGAGACTCATCAATCAGATGACCGCCATCGCCAACAATCCCGCCAAGCTCCACTCATTCCTCCTCACCCACGAGGAGCTTTTCGAGCCGGAAGCTTTGCGCACCCTCTGCCAAAACCTCCTGAGCGCCGCCCCCAAATCGATCCGCCGCCACGAAAAACAGTTTGGCCCCATCGACCCCCTGGAGCGGTTCTATATTTTGGCACGGCACGCCGAAAATGAAGGGGATCTGGAACGCGCCCAACGTTATTGGAACAAAGGCCTCCACGCGCTTAAAGAGGAGCCTCTGGCAGATCAACCCCCCAAGGATCAAGGCGAACGAAACCTGGAGATGGCCCTCATTCTGCGCCGTCTGGATCAACTGGAGCAGGCCATCGAACCCGAAGCAACCCGCACCAGCTTTCCCCTTCTGGAAGAAAGCCTGACCCTGGATCCCGGAGAAAAAAACAGCTGGCGGCTACTCCTCTATCGTTATCGACACAACAACGACGAAAAAGCCTACCACCACTGGGTCACCCGGAGCATTGAGCATTTTGCTGCCGATCCGGAATTTCTCAGCCTGGGCGTGGCCTCAGCCATGGCCCGCAAGGCGTTTAAAAGTGCCGCACACCTGGCGACCAGACAGTTAACCATCGATCCCGACAACCGGCAGGTGCGACGGGGAGCCATTGCCGCGCATCTGGAGCACGCCCGCAAACAGATCCGTGGTGGTCGCCTGACCCTGGCCCGCAAGGAGCTTGAGCATGCCCTGGAGCTGGAGCAAAGCTCAAGCGGGCAGGGAATCGTGCAAATTCTTCAGGGATTCATCAAACTCCTGGAGCGGCAAAAAAAAGCGGGCGATACCGACATCCAGATCGGCATCAAACTCATCGGCAGCCCCATGGCAGGACATTTTTGGGTGATGGTGGAAGCCGAACGGCTGAAACTCCCCATGAACCACTATTCCCGCTACCGCAAGGCCTTCTTCCAAAAGGGTGGCGGCAAACCCGAACGGGAAGCTTTTTTGCGGTTGACCGAAATGCTGGAAGCCCTGCCCCGGCGGGGAGCGCCCATGGCCCGGGAAACCATCAACCGGCTGGACAGCTTTTTTGATAAAGGGGCACAACTCCCCCTCACCCTGGATGAAACCCGATATATCTGTAAGCGCTTTCACCAGGCCGGGGAGCGGGAATTGCTGCACCACCACATCACCGCCGGGGAGGCCAAATGGCCCGAGGAGGTGATCTATCCCCCGCCCCAAGAGGTGATTTTGCGCTATCCGGACAACCCCTTTGCCAACCCCATGGCCGACCCCCTCTCCACATCCATTACCGGCTCCCTCTACGGAGACTCCCTGACCAAAGGGGGCCATTCGGATTCCGCTCTCTCTCCCCCATCAACCAAAAAACGGGACAAGGATCCCAACCAACTGGAGATGGATTTTGGCCCATGAAAAACCCCTTCACCATCCTGGCCATCTCTGATCACGCCGATGACGAAACGATCCGGGAAGCCTTCAACGCCCAACTGCAGGCCTTTCCCCAGGAACGTTTTCCCCAACGTTACCGGGAAATCCAGGCCGCTTTCCATGCCCTTCAGGATCGTCGGCTGCGGATGCGCCAGCGGCTTTTTGGCAATGGCGATCCGGATCTGACCCCCCTTTGGACCCAATGCCTGCGTTATACCGCCCCCAGGCGCCCCACCCAAAAAACCTTTCGGGATCTCATGGCGGAGTCCCTCTCGGAATATCGTTTTCCCGATTCAGAAAAGAGTTAAACCCTTCCATAGCCCTGAGCCCTCCTCGCAAAAACAAGAAAAATAGCCAAGAAGGATTTCCCGTGGGAGGAAAAACTGGCTAAAATGGGCTGCTTCACTCAAAAAACGCCAAGAAAGAAAGATCGCATTTCATGACCTTCATCTGGACTCTGACCGCCCTGACACTGGCGACCCTGGCTTTTGTCTTTTATCCCCTCTTCATGCGTCGGGGAGGACGCCCTCTGCCTGTTGGTGTGGAAGGGGATCCCCGGATTGAACTGGAAAATCAACGGGACTCCCTCCTGCGGCAGCTGAAGGAACTGGACTACGAAACCTCGGCAGGCTATCTGGACGAGGCGGCCGCCGGAACCACGGCAGGCCAAGTGCGCGAAGAGCTTTCCCAGGTGTTGGCCAATCTGGATAAACAGGAAAAAGAACCCGACGCCACGACCGACGCCAATCAAGGGGATGACCAAAACGCCGCCCTCAAGCGAACGGTGGATAAGGCTGGAGGTGCGGTGGCGCTGATTTTGGTGGCGGCCCTCAGCATGGGGCTCTATATCGCCATGGGCTCACCCAAACAAGTCCCCAGCCCCGAACCCCAGGCTGCGGCTCCCAGTGAGTCGGACATCAACACCATGGTGGCCAACCTCGCTGCCCGCCTGCAAAACGAACCGGACAACATCGAAGGCTGGATGCAGCTGGGGCGCTCCTATAGCTACATGCAACGCTATGACAAAGCCATCGAGGCCTATGCCCACGTCCTCACCGTGGATTCTGAAAATATGGATGCCGCCGTCGGCCTGGCTGAATCCCAGGTGAAGGGAAGCGACCCGGAGCAGTTTAGGCTGGGGATTGATCTTTTCAAGGATATCATGGCCAAGGATCCCAACCGCCCCGAACCCCTCTGGTTCCTGGGATCAATCGCCCTGCGGGGGGGAGAAAAAAATCTGGCCATCGACATGTGGGAACGACTGCTTACGATTATACCCCCTGACAGCCCCGCACGAGAAACCCTGGAATCAGCCATCGAGGAAGCCAAAAAGTTGCCGGAGCCACAAAACAATCCCTAACCGCTAAAAATCACCGGGAAGCCTCCACCACCCACTTCCCTGTGAAAAATCATCAAAATCCATGAAATTCTCAAGAAAACAGGGCAAGCGGAAGCTGGCGCTTGGGATTGCCTTGCTGTAGAATTCGTGCGTTTAATAACGCTTGAGTCAAAACTAGAGCTTCAGCCCAAAACCCGGGCTTTGCCTTCAATCTGGAGAATGCCACCATGTTTGGTTTGGGAGCCACGGAACTCATCATCATTCTGGTGATCGTCCTGATACTCTTCGGTGCTGGAAAACTCCCCAAAGTGATGAAAGATGTGGGGCGTGGCGTGAAAAGCTTCAAAAGCGCCATGAACGAAACCGAAGAGCAACTCAAAAATTCGACCGAATCTTCTGAACCTTCCGCTATCGAAGGGGAAGTGAAGAAGGACGACAACAAGGCCGCAAGCTAAGGTGGAGTGACCCTTTATGCTTGGAATGGGCTGGTCTGAAATCTTCATTATCGTAATCATCGGACTCCTGGTGATCGGGCCTGACAAGCTGCCCGAAGTAGCCAGGGGAATCGCCAAAACGATCCGTCAGGTGCATCGTTTTGCGAACGATATCCGCGACTCCATCAACCTGGATGAGCTTGAAGCCAGCACCAAACCCGGCACGCCCCAAAATCCCCACCAGCCTCCGGGGAGTAGCGGACTGGAAGGGCTCAATCCAGATCATGGACTGGGCACCGGGCCAAACACTGGACTGGACACCAGACCAGAGCCAGGGCTTGATCTCTCCAGCGACATGGATGAAGACCCCACCCCTGTGGAACCGGTCCAAGCCAAACCGGAACCGGTCGATACCGCACAATCGCATTCCCACGGGGCAGAACCAAGCCCCAACAAAGGCCAAACCAACGCTTAAGCCATGGAACACGAAGATAAAGCACCGCTCCTGTCCCACCTGATCGAACTCAGGCAGCGGATGATGACCTCGGTCTTCGCGATCCTGATCGCCTTTTTGGCCTGCTATGGGTTTGCCGAAGAAATTTTCAGCTTCCTGGTCAAGCCCCTGCGGGAGGTGATCGGCCCGGACGCCAAAATGATCTATACCGGGCTCCACGAGGCTTTTTTCACCTATCTGAAAGTCTCGTTTTTCGCTGGGCTCTTTCTGGCACTACCGGTTGTCTTCAGTCAATTTTGGCGATTTGTGGCGCCAGGGCTCTACCAGCACGAAAAAAAGGCCTTTTTGCCATTTTTAATTATCACCCCACTGCTTTTTTTCCTGGGGGGAAGCCTCGCCTATACGTTCGTCTTTCCGTTGGCGTTTAAATTTTTTCTGGGATTCACCTCCCCCACCATCGAGGCGCTGCCAACCCTCAAAGAATATTTGAGCCTGGTGATCAAACTCATCTTCGCCTTCGGCCTCGCCTTTGAGCTGCCGGTGGCGCTGGTTTTGCTCATCAAAGCCCAGGTTACTTCTGTTTCGTCCCTGGTGGCCAAACGCAAGTATAACATCGTACTCGCCTTCGTCGCCGCTGCGATTCTTACCCCACCCGATCCATTCACCCAAATCTTTTTGGCCATTCCCATCATGGCCATGTACGAAATTTCCATTTTGATCGGGCGCAACATCGAAGCGACCCGAGCCAAACAAGAAGCCACAGTAGACAAAGAACTTTAAGCCAATCCGAAATTGGACCCAAAACGTTGAGCAAATCCAGTACTACCCCACTCTATATCACCCCCCTGGGCGGCCTGGGGGAAATCGGCATGAACCTCATGGTCTACGAATACGACGAGCGCCTGCTCATCGTCGACTGTGGCCTGACTTTCCCCACCCCGGACACCCCCGGGATCGATGTCATCATCCCGGATACCCGCTATCTGGCAGAAAACCGCGACCGCATTGAAGGGTTTGTCTTCACCCACGGCCACGAAGATCACATCGGCGCCCTGCCCCACATTTGGCCGGATCTGGAAGGCCCGGTTTACGGCACGCCCATGACCCTGGGGCTGTTGGAAGGAAAGTTCAGGGAACACAACCTGACGGAAAAGGTCCAAACCCACGAAGTCCGCTATGGTGTGCCGTTTGAGCTGGGGCCCTTTAAGATCACCTATATTCCGGTCACCCACTCCATCGTCGATGCCGCAGCGTTGGCGATCACCACCCCATTGGGCACCATCATCCATACCGGGGATTTTAAAATCGACCACACCCCGGATGGGAGCCTCACCACCGATCTTTACGCCCTCTCCCGGTTTGGTGAGCAAGGCGTTTTGGCGCTTCTTTCCGACTCAACCAACATCACTGTCCCCGGCTCGACCGTTTCCGAGCGGGGCATCAACAACGTCTTCGAAAAGCTATTTGACAAGGCAGAGGGGCTTTTGATTGTCGCCACCTTCTCCTCCAACATTCAGCGCATCGGTCAAATAATTCACGCGGCAGCGGCGTGTGGGCGCAAGGTGCTCCTCAATGGCCGCTCCATGGTCAACAATATCACCGTAGCCCGGCGGCTGGGATTTCTCAATCCACCAGCGGACACCTTGATCGACATCCGCCAATTTCGAAAACACCCCCGGGAAAAGCTTCTGGTTCTCTCCACCGGCAGTCAGGGGGAGCCTAACTCCTCATTGATTCGCATCGCCAACGGCGAGCACAAGGAGATCAAGATCGAATCCGGGGATACGGTGGTCTTTTCCTCCAAATTCATTCCCGGCAACGAACGCACCATTTGGACTCTGATCAACCTTCTGTTCAAATCCGGGGCAGAAGTGATCCACGAAAAAAATGTTCCGGAAATCCATGTCTCCGGTCACGCCCCCCAGGAAGACCTGAAGCTGATGATGGCGCTGACCAAGCCCCGGTTTTTCATCCCCATCCATGGGGAGCTCAGGCACCTTCATCGCCATACCCGACTGGCCTGGAAAATGGGTATCCCCAAGGAAAACACCCTGGTGATCGAAAATGGCCACCGAGTGTGTCTGGATGGAAAAACCATCGAACAGATGGAGCCTGTCCCCAGTGGCCGGGTCTTTGTAGATGGCAAGGGTGTGGGGGATGTGGGGGATATCGTCCTGCGGGATCGGCGTTATCTTTCCGAAGATGGCTTGGTGGCGGTGGTGCTGGTCATTGAAAAAGCCACGGGGGCGATCCTGCAACGTCCGGAACTGCTGACCCGGGGTGTGGTCTACGAAGACGAAAGCCAAAACCTGCTGGAAGAGGCCAAAGAGGCGGTTGAGGCCGCCCTGGAGATGGGGCCCAAGGCGATGGATTTCCGAGATGACGAAACAGCTGGCCCCAGGGAGCTTGCGCTGAGGGCCTTGCGTCGATTTTTCAAGAAACGACTGGGCCGACGACCGGTGGTCGTACCCCTGGTGATGGAGATGTAGGCATGCCCCCCCGAGGCAATCAATCCCGGCGCAAACAAAAACAAAATGTCGAAAAGAGCATGACCCTTCTGCGGGAAGGAAGCGGTATCCTGCTCCTATGTCTCACCGCATTTATTGCCGTCAGCCTCTTTTCGTTCGATCCTTCGGATCCCTCTTTCAACTATACCGGGGACGACGAACAGGTCAGCAACCTGGCCGGTTTGGCTGGGGCTCACCTGGCGGACCTAACCCTGCAACTGTTTGGGTATTCTTCGGGCTGGCTGCTGCTTTTGATTGGTTTTTTAGGCTTCCAACTCTTTCGCAACCGCCCCATCAGCCTCTATCTGGACCGCATCCTGGCTCTACCGATGCTGGCGGTGGTGACCAGCCTGTTGGCGGCGATGTTTTTCACCCCGGACTCAACACCACTGCTACCAGCGGGGCCCGGGGGCATGTTGGGATTGCTCGCAGCCAAGGCGATTCGCCGCACCTTTGGTTTTTGGGGCGGATTAATCCTGCTCGTACCCCTGGCCGTACTCTCCATGATGGTGCTCACCCGTTTTTCGTTACAGGATTTTATCAACCGGGTACAGCATGAGATGGGCTTTGTCGGCGGCTGGACCGGCGATAAAATTCGCGCCTCTGCGGCTGCAAGAGCCGAACAAAAGGCAGCCCAGGCCGAAGCAGCCCTGGCTGAAGCAGAAGCTCAAGCCGAGGCGCAAGCCGCAGAAGATGCCGCCTTTGCTGAAGAAGATTCCCCTGATCTCCCCCAGAGTGCTTTGGAACCCGATGAGGAGCTGGATTCGGGTCACCAGCTGGATGAAAAGAACGAAGAGCGTTACGATACCGACAATAATCCACCCTATCCGGAACATCTGTCTCGGCTGGATTCTGACACGCCTTCAGGCTCAGCCGGAGACGATCTCCACCCGGAACCCTACGCTGACATGGCTTCACCGCCGCCCAAAGAGCGCAAGTGGCTGGATAATATCCTCCATCCCTTTGCCCGACGGGATGCGGATGAAAAATCCACGGTTCCCCAGCAACGCCAGGAGCCCATGGTCGAAGAGTTGCCTCCCCTGGGAAGCCTGGGCAAAAAACGGATGGAACCTCGCCTGGAGCCCTCTCTGGACGGGCCGGAAACAGAAAGCTGGGACGAAACCGGCCCTGTCAGGGATTTTACCCCAGAGCGCCCCCAGCCCACCCCCAAGGAGGTCATTCCCGGCATCACCCCCTGGGCTGAGGAGGACTCCTTTGACCCGGACCCCCTGGAGCCCGAGATGGACCCGGACACCCCGTTTGGAACGGAAGATGCCGATCTTTCCGAACGGGTTGACGCCTGGCACAAAACCCATGCCCACAAGCTTTCCCAGGCATCTATAGAAACCACCCCTCAAGGGGAAGCGGAAGAAACCAGCGAATCGGATGACCCGGAAAGTGTTGTCAGTGGCTTGAAAGCACCTGTTGTGGCGACCTCCCCCCTCTCTTCCCCAGCAGCAAAACAGGCACCTCCCGTTGCCCCGGAGAAGATGGCTCAGGAACCTTCCCCAGCCACACCGCTCTCGGAAAGTGAAAAATCCACGGCTTCCCCCGCTTTCAAAAGATATGATGCGGCTTTTGAGCCTGGTGAAAAGATGGCGGAAGAGGCCGATTCCGTCTATCCCACACTTCAGGATAGTCCGACAAACCCTCCTCAACAGAGCGAGGAAGCGCCCTCTCCTGGTCGCTCTTTTCAAACAAAACCCGACTCTCAGTCATCCCTTAACCACAATTTCGATCCACCGGAGGATAATCGGCACCATTCCTTGGTGGATGAAAAGATTGCAGCCGAAGAGAAGCCCGTCCCCCCTTTTGAAGCCCAGGACCGGCCCCCCTCTTTCGCTGAAATGGCTTCGGGAACCGATGTCGCCGAGCCGTCTGATTTCAGCACTGCCCAGTGGAACTCTCCCGCTGAACTTGAAGTGGATGATCCGGAGCTTGAATCCGCCCCGGACGATTTCAGTGAAACCGATCAGGCCCCTCTGGAATATTCAGACTCAAATCCAAGCCCGGATCAGAATCAGGTGTTTGCCCCAAACTGGGTAGAACTGGAAACCGACTCTGAAGAGACCTCTTCTACAGCAACAGCCCGAGAGGAACCGCTAGAGGCCACGTTTGATGAACCACCCGCTGATGAGCCCACACCGGCTCCAGCCCTCCCGGTAATGGCCACCCTGGACGATGACGAAGAAAAATCCCCTCTTCCCCCACTCTCCATGCTGGAAGGTGCCACAGCTCTAAACAGCCCGGGTCCCGATCCTGCAAGCCTCAATGCCAAAGCGCGCATTCTCGAACACAAACTCGGGGATTTTAAAATCAAGGGGCAAATCATCGATGTCCTGCCGGGACCGGTGGTTACCACATTCGAACTCGACCCCGCCCCGGGACTGCGGGCCGCAAAGGTAATCGGGCTTGCGGATGATCTGGCCCGCAACCTGGCAGCCACCTCTGTGCGGGTGGTGGGCAATATTCCCGGCAAAAATGTCATCGGCATCGAAATCCCCAACGATACCCGGGATACGGTCTATCTGAAGGATGTTCTTCTTTCCCAGTCTTTCCAAAAAACCAACAGCCCCCTGGCCGTAGCCCTGGGTTCCGATATCACCGGCAATCCGGTGGTGGGCAATCTGGCCAAAATGCCCCATCTGCTGGTCGCTGGAACCACCGGTTCGGGTAAATCGGTCGCGGTCAACGCCATGATCTGCTCCATCCTCTTCAGTGCGACACCTGAAGAAGTGCGGTTTTTGATGGTGGATCCCAAGATGCTGGAGCTTTCCATCTATGAGGGAATTCCCCATCTGCTGGCCCCGGTGGTAACCGATGTCCGAAAGGCTGCCAACCTGCTCAAATGGGCGGTCCAGGAGATGGAAGAGCGCTACCGGCTGATGTCGGAGCTGGGTGTTCGGGGGCTTGCGGGTTATAACGAACGCATCAAGGAGTGCATAGAAAACGGCGAGCAGCCCACCCGTCGGGTCAAGGTGGGGTTTGATCCTGAGACCGGGCATCCAGTGGAAGAGGAAGAGCCAATTCCCCTGGAGCACAAGCCCCTCATCGTCATCGTGATCGACGAGCTGGCAGACCTGATGATTCAGGTAGGTAAAGAGGTGGAACCGGCTATCGCCCGCTTGGCACAGATGGCCCGGGCAGCCGGGTTGCACCTGATCATCGCCACCCAGCGTCCCTCAGTGGATGTCATCACGGGCCTGATCAAAGCCAACTTTCCCACCCGGATCGCCTTTAAGGTCTCCTCCAAAATCGACTCCCGGACCATTCTCGACGCCATGGGAGCCGAGCGACTCCTGGGTATGGGGGATGGTCTCTACCTTCCCCCTGGCACCACCCAGCTCAGACGGATTCATGCCCCCTTCATGACGGATAAATCGGTCCACACCCTGGTCCGGTTTTTAAAATCCACCGGCAGCCCTCAATATGACAGTTCTGTGCTGGTGGCCAAGGAATCAGACGACAGCGGGGGTGACGGCGGCATGGCAGCGGGAGGTGGCGGCGGTAGTGGCGAGGAGTATGATGAACTCTACGACCAAGCGGTGGTTTTGGTGATCAAACAGAAAAAGGTCTCCACCTCCATGGTGCAGCGCCACTTCAAAATCGGCTACAACCGGGCCGCTCGCATTGTGGATCGCATGGCCGAGGATGGTTTGATATCAGAGGCCAACTCCGCAGGTAAGCGGGAGGTGCTGGCCCCCAACGCCAACGCCTGATTTTCTCTCACCCCGAAAGAAATATCCGACAAAATCTCCAGAGACATCCCATCAACAGCGCATTATCCTAAATCCGGCAGTTGGGCGTGTGTGGCTGGTGCAGAATATTGGTTCGCATAGTGAATTGGGAGAAATCGCTGTCACCTTATTGGTCACAAGACTTTCTCCCGATTTACTTGGTGGATCAAGAGGCTGGGGCATGTACGTACGCCCAACTGCCGGATTTAGGATTATGCTCAAGAGATCCCCTGGCTAGCCTATACCAGGGGAAAACAGCTTCTGAAATCATTTAACAAAAACAACTGGCGGGCATTTCTGTCTCAGGCTGCCAACAGCTGATCACTGGGGGAAACATGGAAAACAGTCCATTGGAAGAACGGCGCTACGTCGGCTTCTGGGTCCGCACCCTGGCAAGCATTATTGATACGATCGTCATTGTCATCTGCACAGTCCCAGTCATCATTTTCACGATGAAAGATACCATCGATACAAATGGCCCCCCTCAACTGCCTCTTCAAGCAGAGCTTATACTCGATTTTTCGGTCGCCATTGCGGTCATTCTCTTCTGGAAATTTAAATCCGCCACACCCGGAAAAATGCTCTTCAACGCCATCATCACCGATGCCAAAACCGGTGGCCCCCCCAGCACCAAACAGCTGATCATCCGCTATCTGGGCTATATTCCATCCACTCTGTTTTTATTCATGGGCTTTTTCTGGATCGCCTTCGATAAGAAAAAACAGGGTTGGCATGACAAACTGGCGGATACCGTTGTGGAAAAGCCATCTTCCTTCCCCACCACCTATCTTCACAAAACCCAACCGTCGGTCATTAAAAAAATGGTCGCGGAATCCGCATCAAACCCACCGAAACAGATCCCACCATCAGATGACAGCGTGACCTATATGCTCAATGGCGTCCCTGTCTCGAAGAAAAAGTAGACACACCTTTTGATTTCTTGGCTAAGGGGGAAAGTGGCTAAAAGGGAAAAAAAGTCAAGACCGTGGGGGCTCGCCCCCACACCCCCGGGGGGTGTAAAACAAAATCAAGATCAAGATCAAAAGAAGGACCTTGGGGGGAAAGAATTCCCCCCAATTCCCCCCATCTTTTTTTTTAATCGTTTAAATTCAAAAGATTTATTTATTGGCCGTAGACCAGCATCGGGAGCCACGTCGCCAGCTGGGGCCAGTAGCCAATCGCGCACAGCACCAAAATCTGGATCATGATGAATGGTATGATCCCCCGATACATCTGACCGGTGGTGATTTCCGGAGGGGCGACACCACGGAGATAAAAGAGGGAAAAACCAAAAGGAGGGGTCAAAAACGAAGTCTGAAGATTGATCGCAATCATCACCCCAAGCCACACCGGATCCAAACCCAGCCCCAACAGCGGTGGCCCCACAATCGGTACCACCACAAAAGTGATTTCAATAAAATCGATAAAAAATCCCAAGAAAAACATCAAAACCATCACAGCCAGCATCGCCCCAAAAGCCCCACCCGGCAACCCCGACAACAATTCCCGAACCAACTCATCTCCACCAAACCCCCGAAACACCAGGGAAAAGATCGATGCCCCCACCAAAATCATAAAAACCATGCTGGTCACCTGGGTGGTGGAGTTCATCACCTCCTTCAACCGCACCCAAGAGAGACTCTTCTGCTGCCAAGCGAGCCCCATCGCACCCACCGCACCCACCGAAGCCGCTTCCGTCGGAGTCGCCAAGCCCCCCAGAATGGAACCCAACACCGCCACAATCAAAAACAAAGGCGGCACCAACACCTGCAACACCTTCGCCCAAAGCGCCGCCCCACTCACCTCCCGATCCTCCGCAGGAATAGCCGGTACCGCTTCAGGCCGAAAAACAGCCACCCCCACCAGATAGAGAATATACATGGCGACCAGGATCAAGCCTGGAATCAATGCCCCAACGAAAAGATCCCCCACACTCACCGTGCGCGGCGTATAAACCCCCATTTCCAACTGAGCCTGCTGATAGGCGGATGAAATCACATCCCCCAACAGCACCAAAACAATGGAAGGCGGGATGATCTGCCCCAGAGTACCCGAAGCGCAGATGGTGCCAGTGGCGACACCATGATCATACCCCCGGCGCATCATGGTCGGCAGGGAAAGCAACCCCATGGTCACCACCGTCGCCCCGACAATACCGGTACTGGCGGCCATCAACATGCCGACCAGAGTGACCGAAATACCCAACCCCCCACGCATGGGACCGAAAAGCGCCGCCATGGTATCCAGCAAATTTTCCGCTACCCGGGAGCGCTCCAGCATCACCCCCATAAAGATAAAGAGAGGTACTGCAATCAACGTTTCATTGGTCATGATGCCGTAGAGCCGGTTGGGCACCGCCTCCAGAAAAACCGCATCAAAAACGTCGTCGTAGCTCCCAAGCCAAGCAAAAATGAGTGCCGTACCCGCCAGGGAAAAAGCCACCGGATAGCCCATGATCAACACCACGCACACCCCGGCGAACATATAGAGGGCGGCGTAAGACTCGATATCGAATTCCATGATCTAGGCGACCTCCTCGTGATAGAGGAGAAGGAGGACATTTCTAAACATCAAGGAGAGGCCTTGCAGGGCGATGAGCAGGGGCATCGCCAGGATGATCGACTTTAACAGCCACACCCCGTCCAGCCCACCCGCTTCCCGGGAACCTTCCCACACACTCCAGGAGGCGGCCACATATTCCCAGCTGATCGAAAAGAGAAAAATCGCTACCGGCAGGAGAAAAAACAGACCACCGAAGAGATTGATCCACGCTTTGGCCCGTTCCGACATAGGGCGATAAAAAATATCCACCCGGACATGGCCATCGTGTTTCAAGGTGTAGGAAGCCCCCAGCATGAAAACCGCCGCATGCATATAGGTGACCGACTCCTGCATGGCGATCCAGCCAAGATCGAAAAGATAGCGCAGCATGGCCACGGCAAAGGTGACCAACACCATGAAGAGGGTGCACCAGGAGATAAAACGACCGATTCCCTCCATCAGGGAGTCGATATAGCGGATTGAGGCTGCCAAAAAGATTTTCAAAACGCCCTCCCCCATCTTGCGAGCAGCAACACCCTAAAAGCCACTGGTCAATCCCAGGGTCAGGATACCGTAGGGCTCCTCAAACTTGTGAGCACTGAAGGGGTTGTAGGTAAGAGGCAGCTCCCCGACAAATTGACGTTTCATCAGCTGACTACGCACAAAACCACCGATACTGGGGGTTATTTTGTAGCCAAGTTCCGCAGTCAGGATGTGGTTGGAGTCATAAGTGACGCCTGTTTTTCCATACTGGGTCACCAACGCATCCAGCTCATCCCGATCCACTTTTATAAATCGATAGCCCAGCCTGGCGCGCCATTTGTCATTCATCCACTGATAATGCCCGCCCATTTGCCAATATTTTGAATCGTATCGAAGAAACATGGCAGGATGGAACGATTCACTAAAACCAAAACCAACGCAGTTCCGGCTATCGTTCGGAGCCAGGTAGGCATAGTCCGAATCATTGTTGGGGGATTCGTCCAAAGAATATTCACACCCCCCCAGAGAAAGGGAAAGACGGTCAAAATCGGTCTTGCTCCGCCCTCCTCCGGCAAAAAGTGTCATCAAAGATTTTTCACTCAGGGCCCAAGTAGCGATCAAGTCCACCTGCGTCTGATGGTCCTTGGGATTATCTACCCGAATGGTATCCACTGTCAGGGAGGCGACATTGGTAGCGGATCCTTTGTTGGCTTCATTGGCACGATTCCCCCAATAACTCAGCCGTAGGGCCAAAGCCGGTAACCACCCCATGTGATAAGTCATTTGCAGTTGGCTCCCCAACTGCCAGCCAATACTCTCCCCATCGTCGTAGGGTGTTTTGACCCCGCGTTTCCACAGTCCACCATCAATCCACAAGCGCTTGGTGAGAGCCAACCCGCCCCGGATGTGCCCCCCGGTATAGTCGCCGATATCCTCCCCCCGGCTATCGGGTTCCCGCACGCCAAAAAGATCGACCGTTTTGTTCATCATGTCCCACCCCACCTCAATCTCCCCATGGCCTGGGGCATAACCGGGTTGGGCGGTGAGAAATTCATCCAGGGGGGCGCACCAGGCCCAGAGAGGCCACGCCAGGGTGAGCAGCAACAACCCCATTCCCAGCGGTGTTTTCACCATCCGGTCCAGGGGATTTTTTATATTCAAAATTGTGTGTGAGATAGCCACGTAATTCACCCACTCCTTGTCGGGGAAAAGGAGAAATTATACGAAAATTTCAGCGAAAATTAAAGGGGGGAGAGAAACTGGAAAGGTGGGGAAAAAGTCAGTGGGTTTGCCAGTGCTGTCAGCTTTACAGAAAAAAACGGAAAAGTGCGAACATGGCACCAATGATAATGGCAGATTGCGCGACCAGCATACCAGCCACCCATTTGACGATATCAACTTTGGCCTCAGCCAAATCGCGTTTGCTTCTCTCTTCCAATCTAGCCAAATCGCTTTTTGTTGCTGCCTCCAACGCCTTGATATCACGTGTCAGGGAACCTTCCAGCGCCTTGATATCACGTGTCAGGGTATCAAATGAAGCAATAGGCAGCATAAAGTTCTCCTGATGGTGAATTTAACACATTGAGAGGTAAGGTAGCAATTTCACCAACCTTTCCCCATAAAAAAACGCGCCCGATTCTGCGTGGGCGCGTTTTGATGGGACCGATCCAGGGCTGAAACGGTGCCCTGGATCGGAAAGAGTCGTTTGACTATTCAGTGATCTCGATCATACCCCAGACACCGTAGCCGGTAACGGCCTTGTCCCCGATGGTGATGGTATTCATACCGTAGCCGTCGCCGAGCATTTCCTGACCCGATGCGCCGGAGACCACCATCACGTTGTTGGAGATGATCAGTTCGACATCATAGCTGCCTGCCTTTTGCGGCTCAGCCAGCTGGTAGATGGTGTAATCTTCCAGATCGACACCAAACTCAGCCTCGGCGGCTTTATCAGCCAAGTCAAGCAGGGTGGAGAAATTTACAGAGAAGCTGTTGTCACCTGCCTCTACCGGAGAGTTCTCGGCCTCGTTGGTGAAGGGCACAGTCAGGGAAAGACCCTCACGGGAGCGACCGTAAGTGTAGATCATGGCCCCTTCCGGGAAGTTAACAGAGAGGTTGCCATCGTCATCGATGGAAAGCTCCACCCCTTCCAGGATACCCTTGGCTTCTCCACCGCGACCGTCGTTGTCAGTAGCACGGAAGGCGAGATCGACTACGGCAGTGCCGTCGGTACCCAAGGGGGCGCCAACCACATTAACGTTGATGGACATGCTGCCGACTCCGGCGATGGCATCTTCCACCTCGTCAGCACTAAAGCTGAGGCCTTCCTGGAACTCTTCCAGAGTGTACTCTACTTCGGCGCCGGTACCGATGGCCATGTTGACGGTATCGTCGGTGATCTGGAGATAGTCGGTATAGGAGGTACCATCGTAGTCGACGATGATGTAGACCGTGACCTCAATGGACTCGGTGCCGTCGGATACGGTGACGGTAAAGCTGTCCTCACCGAAGAAATCGGTCGGCGCATAGTAGGTAAACTCGTCGGGCAGGTCAGTGGAAAAGTCAACTGTTCCGCCTTCCGTTGTGGAAATACCGGTGGTAAGACCGCCAACGGTATAGGTTAGGGTATCCCCATCCGGATCCTCGACCGGAACAAAGCCGACAAATCCCGCCTCAGCCTCGCTGGACTCGGTAAAAAACCAGATTTCATCAAAGTCCGAGTCCGGTGCGTCATTGCCGGATGAGAAGACTTCCACTTCAATGGAGGCCGCCTCGGAGGTGTTGCCATCAGCATCATCCACCGTAAAGGAGAAGGTATACATGCCGGAGGAGGTGCCTTCAGGCATGGAGAGGGTGAAATCACCGTTTGTGTCGACGGTCACCGTCCCTGCGCTGGGCTGGGAGGAGACAGTCCAATTTACCAGGCCGACATCATCACTCTCCGGATCCCAAGCCCAGAGGGTTCCCATAAGTTCGCCATCACCGGATTCCGGCATTTCCAGGAACCAATAGTCATCGAACGCCCAGGGAGCCTCGTTTCCACCAGAGCCGGTAAACAGGCTGGCAGTAGCGCTACCGGAGGTGAGTCCTGCCGAGTCGGTAACCATAAAGGTAATGGTGACTGGGCTGTCTGCGTCAATTTCAGCACCTGTTCCGGTATATTTGTACAGGCCGTCGCTGCCATCATCATTGACCGCAGTGACAGAGGAGGGCAGGGTTGAGGTAACGGTGAAGGTGATGGTGTCACCCTCTTCCTCATTGGGATCCCAGGCATCCAGGAAAAACTCGGTCTCGGTTCCATCCGTGGTGTCGACAAAGAAGTGAAAGTCAAAAGCCTCGGGCGCAACGTTGTCATCGCCACCTATACCGTTGGTATTGTTGGCGTTTTTAATGACATTCTCATAGGCTGTATTGAGACCGTTAATGTAGGAGTTCCCTTCCAGATTGGTGTTCTGCAGGAATTGCTGTTCGATCATCAGCTGGATGGAATCCTGCAGAGCATCCACATCGACGAGCCCCTGAGAGTCGCCGGTGGTCTCTGTGGTGACGGACAGGTTTTTCACACTGGTAAGCAGTGCGGTGGCCGCCTCATTCAACAGAGTGATCAGATCGTCCGTGGAGTCAATGTCCGACTGGAGCTGATCGGAAAGCAGGTTGGTGAAGGTCAGGATGGCTGTGGTGGCGCCTGACTGCACGTTGGAAGTCTTGGCAGCTGCGGCATCTACAGCAGCATTCATGTCCCCGCCACTGCTATAGGCGGAGGAGATCAGCGCCTGTGCCTTGAGGATATTCTTGACGTTCTGCTTGGCGGCGCTCTTGGTGAGCTTGTTCAGCAGGCTTGGGCTGATATCGCCATATTTGGTGGTATTGTTGTTGGCCGTATTCTTGAGGAGCTTTTTGAAGGTGCTTTCGAAGATGGTCTCGTCCAGGGAGAGACTGCTGCTGATAAGCGGTGTTCCGGCCGTGCTCAGAGCAGACAGGAGATCTGCCAGTTGGTCACCCACCAGGGCCATGGAGTTCGGGGTAATGGGCTTGTTGCGGGCACCTTGCAGGGCACTGGTGGCATCAAGCACGATCTGCTGAACGACCAGAGCACCGCGACGGACGTTGATGGCATCCTCGCTGCTGGTGTCGTTCATGTTGAGGCTGCCCAGTTCGGTTGAGGAACCGAGGGTGATGTTGAGGGCCGCAAGAACCGCAGTCTCGGCAGCCGCGTCACCACCCAGCAAAGCCACCATGCTGGAGATCGGTGTCAGATACTCATAATCATTGGGAGCAAAAAGAATACCGGTGAAACGGGAGATCTCCTCACCATCGCTATTGACATTACGGCTGTAGTTCGTCGGGTTTGCCGTGGTGCTCTTATCGAAGCCCTTGAGGACCAACTGACCGGTGGTGCAATCGCTGGGCAGGCTGAACTGCCCCAAAGTGCCGACGGTGGTGCTGGTCGTGGTGGCATTGGTTTCGTCGGTGTCCTTGACGCCATCAGAATCGACGTCACACCATACACTGGCGTTGACGATATAGTCATCCTGGGCGCTCTTGGTAGTGGTTGAGGAAGAGCTGCTTCCGCCACCGCCACCGCAAGCCATCAGGCCCATTCCCAAACCCAGGGCGCCAGCCAAGGAAAGAAGTTTAAAACCGTTAATTTTGATCCCCCGTTGCTTCATTTCATACTCCTTCTTCTTATGTGATCCAATTTGTCTTCCCAACCCAAAAAGTGAGGGAGGGAAGATATCGGAAATATCTCCTTCCCTAATAGCATCCAAGCATGCTGCCAAATACCGAGTGGTTTTGTCAAACTTAAA
This sequence comes from Magnetococcales bacterium, assembly GCA_015232395.1. Lineage (NCBI taxonomy): Bacteria > Pseudomonadati > Pseudomonadota > Magnetococcia > Magnetococcales > Magnetococcales bacterium. The sequence goes on from JADFZT010000026.1 coordinate 21,413, forward strand.
CGCAATCAACAAGATGGTTGTGGGTAGTTGAAAATTTTATCCGCACGAACAATCCCCTGGAAATCAACTCCCTGGAGACTTCACTTGGAACCGGGATGGTAAAAAAAAATTTTACACGTCATAAAGTGTATTCCAGCCTTACTCCTGCTCGAATAGATTGCCGGTAATCCCTTTGGCGGCATCTCTGGGAGAAACGCCGGTTCCCTCAAACACCGCCCCACTCAAAAAACCGTGGGGCAACATCCCCCCCCGGGCAGAACGCGGTGCGCTCCAGGGGTCGTATTCGGTGATTTTACGGGTTTTTTTGCCGGAATCAAGCACCACGCCCACAGCGGGATCAAAGGTGGTGACATCCACCAGGGTTTCCCCCCTGGAGATGCGCTGAATCCGCACCCCTTTGCCCCGACCCAGCAGAGGAAACTCCGATAAATTGCAGATCAGCAGGCGGCGGCCCCGGTTGATGGCGGCGACTTTCTCCCCGTTGACCGGATGGATATGCAGCAGCGCATCCCCCTTTTTAAAGGTGATCAGCTGCTTACCCCGACGGTGGCTGGTAATAAGGTCCGACCCTTTGACCCGAAACCCCTGCCCCAGACTGGTCGCAATAAAATACTCCCGATCCCCAGATACCGCAAGCACCCAGACCATGCGGTCCCCATCCTCAATCTCGAAGGTGACCGCCAGATGCTCGCCAAACCCCTTGCCGGTAGGGAGTTTATCCGCCAGCAGTGAAAAAACCTTGCCCGATGAGGAGATAAAGGAAAGATGGTCGTTGGTGTAGCCCCGCACCATCATATGCAGGCCATCCTGCTCCTTGAAACGCATCTTGCGGCCTGGATCGGGATCGTGCCCCTTGGCGGTCTTGACCCACCCCTTACGGGAAAGAATCAGTGTAACCGGCTCCCGCCGCACCATGTCTTCAGGCTTGAGGGAAATCTCCGGGGCCGCCTCAGCCAGTTCCGTGCGTCTCGGATCGGCAAACTCCTTGTGGGTTTTGTCCAACTCTCCCCGAATCGCCCGCCACATCAGCCGATCATCCGCCAACAGAGCTTCCAGTTTCCGGGCTCTGGCCTCCTTCTCTTCGATCTCCTTGCGGATGCTGATCTCTTCCAGACGGCGCAAGGCTCTCAGGCGCAGATTCAATACCGCCTCGGCCTGCAACCGGTCGAGACCGAAGCGGGACATCAATACCGGAGCCGGGTCATCGTGCTCCTTGATGATGGCGATCACCTCGTCGATATTGAGATGAGCGATGAGATGGGCCGCCAACAGATGCAGACGCTCGGCGATCTGGCGAAGCTCATGGCGCGCCCGGCGGGTATGGATTTCAAATCGATGATCCAGCCACGCCTTGAGCAGCTCCTTGAGGTTCATCACCTCGGGACGCACCGCTGCCGTGATGACGTTGAGATTGACCGTTACCCGGGTCTCCAAGTCGCTGTGCTTGAAGAGAAAGGCCATGAGCAGATCCGGCTCCACCCGACTGGAACGGGGGGTGAGCACAATGCGCAACTGCTCGTCGGATTCGTCCCGGACATCCTCCAACAAGGGACATTTTTTTTGCAGAATCAACTGGGCAATACGCTCGATCAATCGAGATTTTTGCACCTGGTAGGGAATTTCCGTCACCACCAACTGCCACCCGCCCCGACCCAGCTTTTCCTTTTCCCAGCGCCCCCGCAAGCGCAGGGAACCCCGCCCGCTCCGGTAAACCTCCAAACGCTCCGCCTGCCCCGAAACCAAGATTCCCCCGGTGGGAAAATCAGGGCCGGGCAGATGCGCCATCAGATCCTCAATACCCGCCTCGGGCTGGTCGATCAAAAACCGGCAGGCATCAATGATTTCGCCCACATTATGGGGGGGAATGGCCGTAGACATCCCCACAGCAATACCCGTGGAACCATTCGCCAGCAGATTGGGAAAACGGGCTGGCAGCACCAAGGGCTCTTCCAGGGAGCCGTCATAGGTGGGGATCATGGCCACGGTGTCCTGGTCCATATCCTCCAGGAGCGCCATGGCGACCTTTGTCAGCCGCGCCTCGGTATAGCGCATGGCTGCTGCGCCATCGCCATCGATGTTGCCAAAATTGCCCTGACCATCCACCAGGGGATAGCGCACCGAAAAATCCTGGGCCAGACGCACCATGGCGTCATAGGCGGATTGATCGCCGTGGGGATGAAACTTACCGATCACATCCCCCACCACCCGGGCCGATTTTTTCGGGGGGGAGCCTGCTGTCAGCCGCAAGGCGCGCATGGCATGCAGAATCCGCCGATGAACCGGCTTCAAACCATCCCGCACATCCGGCAGGGAGCGGCTGATGATGGTGGAGAGGGCATAGGCCAGATATCGACTCTCAAGCTCAAGCCTTAAAGGAGCCTCCTGAATCCGGTCAGACGATTCAAACATCAACGCTTGCCCTTGCTCCGGGGTTTGGGTGCCGGGTTGGGTTCAGGGGTGGGGATGACAGCCCCCTCCTCCCCATCAGCCCCAGCTCCGGCGTGCTTGGTAGGAATCCCGAGAGTTTCCCGCAGACGATCTTCCAGGGTGTTGCGGATGGCGACATTATCCATCAAAAAGCGCTTGGCATTTTCCCGCCCCTGACCAATACGCTCACCATCATAGGCGTACCAAGCCCCCGATTTTTCGACAATCCCAGCTTCCACCCCCATGTCGATGATTTCACCCTCCAGGGAGATCCCCTCGCCATAGTTGATATCCAACTCCGTGGTTTGAAAAGGCGGGGCCATTTTATTTTTGACCACCTTCACCCGACAGCGATTGCCTACGGTCTGGTCCTTATCCTTGATGGCGGAAATACGCCGGATATCCAGGCGAACCGAGGCATAAAATTTGAGCGCATTACCACCGGTGGTGGTTTCGGGATTTCCGAACATCACACCGATCTTCATGCGGATCTGGTTGATGAAAAGCACGATCCCCTTGGAGCGGGAGATGGAACTGGTGAGCTTGCGCAAGGCCTGGGACATCAGCCGCGCCTGGAGCCCCATGTGGGAATCTCCCATATCCCCTTCAATCTCCGCCCGAGGGGTCAACGCCGCCACCGAATCCACCACCACCAGATCCACCGCCCCCGAACGCACCAGCATATCGACAATCTCCAACGCCTGCTCACCGGTATCCGGCTGGGAGATCAACAACGACTCCATATCCACTCCCAGCTTGCGGGCGTAGCCGGGGTCCAGGGCATGCTCCGCATCCACAAAAGCCGCCACCCCGCCTTTTTTCTGCACTTCCGCCACCGTGTGCAGCGCCAAGGTGGTCTTGCCCGAAGCCTCCGGACCAAACACTTCAATCACCCGCCCCCGGGGCAATCCGCCAATACCCAAAGCCAGATCAAGCCCCAACGAGCCCGTAGAGACCACTGGAATATCCTGAACCGACTCCGCGCCCATACGCATGATGGAGCCCTTGCCAAACTGCCGCTGAATCTGGGTTATGGCTGCATCCAGAGCCTTGGCCTTATTGCTATCCGGTTCCATATCGTCTCCTCAATCAATCTGCTACGGATGGGGGTGTGCCATCCATTATATAGTGATATCGATGGTGACGTTGCCGCCAACCGTGATGTCGATTGTGGCACCGTCACATCTATATAGATACGCCTGCTCTTTCCCTTATATGGATACGCCCCACTCTTTGCCCTCTCATCTTGATGAGGGGTTCCTCTGAGTCGGCTTCAGCTTGATGTGCCAAGTGTGAGATCAAACGGTGATGGCAGCCCCAGCCGGTTTTGGGCGACAGGTTAGCAGAAGCAGACAGCCCACAACAAGAATGGGCAGACACAGCCACCCCCTACCAATGTCGATCAACCATCCCCCCCTCAACCATATCGATCAGCCTCCCCTTCTCTGACAATCCTGGCAGCGGGGGGGATCCTTTGAGATCAGTTTGCCTGGAAATCGGTTCGGCTAAGCTTTACCATGAGCGGCGGTGGAAAATAATGGATTCAATTGTCGGTATTTTGACGTTTTTCCACTATTCGGCTTATTTCACAAAATTTTGTCAGGGGGTTTTCATGTCCAAAAAAATGGGGATCGCGGAACTGTTGGCATTCGGGGTCAAAAATGGCGCATCGGATCTGCATCTCTCTTCAGGGATGCCGCCCCTGATCCGGGTAGATGGTGATATCCGCCGTATCGACATCCCCCCACTGGATCGTGAGCAAGTCCACGACATGATCTACGACATTATGAACGACAAGCAGCGCAAGGATTTTGAAGATCGCTGGGAAAACGACTTTTCCTTTGAAATTCCAGGCCTTGCCCGCTTTCGTGTCAACGCATTCAACCAAAACCGGGGCCCGTCTGCGGTGTTCCGTACCATTCCTTCCGAAATCCTCACCTTGGAACAGCTGAGCGCGCCGGCCATCTTCAAGGAGTTCGCCGACACCCCCCGTGGGATCGTGCTGGTAACCGGCCCCACCGGTTCCGGTAAGTCAACCACACTGGCGGCGATGGTAGACTATAAAAACAGGACCGAATATGGCCACATCCTCACCATGGAGGATCCCATTGAATTCGTTCATGAATCCAAAAAATGCCTGATCAATCAACGGGAGGTGCACCGGGATACCAAATCCTTCGAAGCCTCTCTGCGCTCCGCCTTGCGTGAAGATCCGGACGTGATTCTGGTGGGTGAAATGCGCGACCTGGAAACCATCCGCCTGGCCCTCTCGGCAGCTGAAACCGGTCACCTGGTCTTTGGCACCCTCCACACCACCTCTGCTGCCAAAACCATCGACCGTATCGTCGATGTCTTCCCTGCTGCCGAAAAAGATATGATCCGCACCATGATTTCCGAATCCCTGCGGGCAGTTATCTCCCAAACCCTGCTCAAGAAAAAGGGCGGTGGACGGGTGGCGGCCCATGAAATCATGATCGGCACCCCAGCCATCCGCAACCTGATCCGGGAAAACAAGGTGGCCCAGATGTATTCCGCCATCCAGACCGGTCGCGCCGTAGGCATGATGACCTTGGAGCAAAACCTGCAGGAACTGGTGCAAAAAGGCCTGATTACCCGGGAAGCTGCCAGAGAAAAAGCCAACCACAAGGATTTCTTCAAATAGGTTCATTTCCCTGATTCCACCACCGCCTGGCCCAAGATAACTGATGTCAGGCGGTGGTGGCGTTTTTCCACCTCGGCACCACCGCCACCCCCCCCTTTCATCCCCCCTTCCCTATCCCCAATCCGCTAAACGCCCACCACCCTCAATTGATTTTTCAGAACGCCTGGCAATCCTGGAACGATGTTTGCATTGATTTGAGATCAAACGGCCTCACCCTGAACCGATAGCGGTTTGGATCGAGGCTAACCCAAGGATTCACTCCTACTCGTTTCAGGATTAAGGCCCCATGAAAATTTCCTTTTCCGGCTTTCGGCTGGCCCCCATTCTGATGGCTGTGACCTTGGCGGGGTGTGCCCAATTTCCCGTTGTGGTCCCCATGCCCCCAGCCGAGACCCACGCCCAAGAGTCGGCTGCCATGACGGAAGTGGATCTCATTCGCATGAGCCACGCCCTGACCGACGCCCTGGTAGCGGAACTTCAGAAAAATCACCCCTCGTTCCATCGGCGCAAGCCTTTGGTGGTGACCAGCTTTGTCAATCGCAACAATCTGGACGACTCCTCGGCTCTGGGACTGCTCATCTCCGATCACGTCGCCTCCCGCTTTACCCAGCAGGGTTTTTCGGTAGTGGAGCCCAAGTTGCGCAACGACCTGGCCATCCGCAAGGAGCAGGGTGAATTCATCCTCTCCCGGGATATCGAAAAGCTATCCGAGGAAAACCGGGCCTATGCGGTGGTGGTGGGCAACTATACCGAAGGACGGGATATGCTGGACATCACCTCCAAGATGATCCAGGTACGCACCCGGCAGGTGTTGGCCTCCATCGATGCCAAACTGCCACTCGGCGTTCAAACCCGGGATCTCCTGGTTAATAATGGCGGCGGACCTACCTTGACGGTCGTAGACAAATGAGACGCACACCTCACACCAATGGCTGGATCCGGGGCTTTCTGGCCGGGCTCTGCCTGCTGGCAACCGCTCTCCCCTCGGGGTGCGCGCCTCCCCCGCCGGAACACCCCATGGTTTCCCAGCCCCTCTCCAGCCGCACGCCGCAAAATCTGACCAGTGCAGCCTATGAAGCGGCGGACGCCATGTTGGCCCGGCTTGGGGATCGCATTCACCCGAAACAGACCATTCTGCCAGCCAGCTTTGTGGATCAGGATGATCTCAATAAATCTTCCCGACTGGGCCGGCTTCTGGCCCGGCAGATGGCTTCCCGCTTTACCCAGGCGGGATTGCCGGTGGTGGAAGTCAAACTGCGCAACAGCATTCTGATCCAGGAAGGAAAAGGGGAATTTTTGCTCTCCCGGGAGCTGGACGCCATCCAGGCCGATCATAATGTGCACGCCGTGCTGGTGGGCAGTTATGCCGTCGCCGGATCCAAAATTTTTGTCAATGCCCAGCTGATTCGCCTGAAAGACCGGGTTATTCTCTCCTCCCAGGACTTTACCGTGCCCATGGGCAATGACACCCGGGCTCTGGTGGCTGAAAACAAAACTTACTGACCCCACACCCAGCATTCATCGACCTCCCTGCGCCGGGGTTCGGAATAACGGCCTCCCCTCCAAGCTCCGAACCGCTTGGCTTGCGGGGAGTCGATGATAAAATTTTTTCCTCTTTTACACCCCCTTTGCCTCTTCATCCATTGACCAAAACGCCTTTCGCACCACCATTCCAGCCACGCTCCACCCATGGAATCTCCCCACGAACAACGCCCTCTCCCTGCAAAAGTTGCTCGAACCACGCGAATCAAGGTTTAATTACCGGGCAAAACAGGGTTTAATCATTCTCTGTAACAGGATGGGCCGTTCCGGTGGGGGGAAGGTCCTTCGCCATGGGAATCAATGGGGGTACAAGTCCCACGATATCTTGGTCGGCTGAGCTGGTTCAGGAAAAACCAACCCAAGACCACCCCAACCCATTTCAAACCTACGGATTGAGAGAGCGAGGAATCAAATGGATCGTGAACAAGCCATCAAATTTATGCTCGATGCCCTGAAAACCATGCTGAAAAAGGGTGGATCGGATCTATTTATCACGGCAGGATTTCCAGCAGCGGCCAAAATCGACGGCAAAATGACCCCCCTTGGCAAAAATCCCCTGGACGCCAACCAAACCCGGATGCTCTCCCGCTCCATCATGAACGACAAGCAGGTGAAGGAGTTTGACGCCACCAAGGAGTGCAACTTTGCCATCAACCCCCCCGGGGTAGGCCGTTTCCGCGTCAACGCCTTTGTCCAGCAGGCCCGGGTCGGCATGGTGCTGCGAACCATCACCACCGACATTCCGGACTTCGACCAGCTGGGATTGCCGCCCATTCTCAAGGATGTGGTGATGGCCAAAACCGGCCTGGTGCTGGTGGTGGGAGGGACCGGATCGGGTAAATCGACCTCTCTGGCTGCCATGATCGGCCACCGCAACAAAAATTCCCACGGCCACATCATCTCCATTGAAGATCCGGTGGAGTATGTCCATCCCCACGTCAACTGCATCATCACCCAGCGGGAGGTGGGGGTGGATACCGAAGGGTGGCATGCCGCGCTCAAAAACACCCTGCGTCAGGCCCCCAACGTCATTCTCATCGGGGAAATCCGTGATCAGGAGACCATGGAGCACGCCATCAACTTTGCCGAAACCGGCCACTTGGCGCTCTCCACCCTCCACGCCAACAACGCCAACCAAACCCTCGACCGCATCATCAACATGTTTCCCTCTGCCAAACGCCAGCAGCTCCTGATGGATCTCTCCCTGAACCTCAGGGGAATTATTTCCCAGCGACTGCTGAAACGCAAAGGGGGGGGCCGGGTCGCCGCGATTGAGATCATGCTCAACTCCCCTCTTATCTCCGACCTCATTTTTAAAGGGGAAGTGCACGGCATCAAGGAGATCATGGGTAAGTCCAATGAGCTGGGGATGAAAACCTTTGATCAGGCCCTCTTCGATCTCTATGAAGCAGATCTCATCACTTACGAAGATGCCCTGCGCTCTGCCGACTCCGCCAACGAACTGCGTCTGAAGATCAAACTGGAAGGTAAAGATTCCAAAAACCGCGATGTCAACGAAGGCCTCGACGGGATCAACCTGGTGGCCAAGGAAGAAGATCTCGGGATGTAATTCATCCAAACGGCCAAGCAGAGGTCAGAGGGCGGTCAAGTCTAAAGACAACCGCCCTCAAGCTTGGCATGCCACTTAAGACGACGCACTGACAAACCAATCGAGAGCCGATCATGAATGTGACACCCTATTTGAAACTGATGATCGAAAAGGGGGCTTCCGACCTCTTTTTCAGCTGTGACACCCCCCCGAAGATGAAACTTGACGGCAAGATGGTTTCGGTAGGCAAGGATGTTCTCACACCAAAAATGGTGAAGGCGGCCTGTCTTTCCATCATGGACGAGGAGCAGGCCAAATATTTCGAGGAGGAGCTGGAGATCGACTTTGCGATCTCCCTGGGTACCGAGGGGCGTTTCCGGGTCAACGCCTTTCACAGCAAAAACAACACCGGCATGGTCCTCCGCTACATCAAGGCCAAGGTGCCCAATATCGACGACCTCAAGGTGCCGCCCATCCTCAAAGAGCTGATCATGCCCAAGCGTGGCCTGCTGCTCATGGTGGGCGCCACCGGTTCGGGAAAATCCACCACCCTTGCGGCCATGATCGACCACCGCAACGCCACCTCAGCGGGCCACATTCTCACCATTGAGGATCCCATCGAATTTATCCATCCCCACAAAAAATCCCTCATCAACCAGCGGGAAGTGGGGCCGGATACCAAATCCTATGCCCGCGCCTTGAAAAGCTCTCTGCGGGAAGCGCCGGATGTTATTCTGATCGGTGAGATCCGGGATCGGGAAACCATGGAAGCGGCCTTGGAGCTGGCGGGTACAGGCCATCTGGCCATCTCCACCCTCCATGCCAACAACGCCTTTCAGGCCATGACCCGAATCATCAACATGTTTCCCCAGGCGCTGCACAAGCAGCTCTTCATGGATATGTCCCTCTACATGCGGGCGATCATCTCCCAACGCCTGGTGCGCAGTGTTGATGGCAAGCGCCGGGCGGCTGTGGAAATCATGGTCAACACCCCCCACATCGCCGAATTGATGCTCCAGGGGCAAGTGGATGAGATGAAGGAAGCCCTGGAAAACAGTGGTGAAAAAGGGATGCAATCCTTCGATCTTTCCCTCTTCAATCTTTACAAGGAGGGGGCTATCACCATGGAAGAAGCCCTGGGTAACGCCGACTCCCGGGCCAACCTCGAAGCCAAAATCCACTTCGGTTGATCCATCCGCAATCTATTTTCTGACGGGTTGGTGTGGGGATGATTCCAGCCAACCCGGTCAGAAATAATTCCCGGATCATCGCCACCCCCTCCGCTGCAAACCCTCCCCTTCCCCCGCTGACCAGGAAAACACCTCCACGGCATTGACCATCCTATACAGCTGAATTATATCCAAAAATATCACACCACCCAAACCGTCCTTTTGCGAACGATTTTCAATCAAACTACAAACATTGTTTGACCATACCCATTTTTTTCACTACTCTGTCGCAACGATTGAAACAAAACTCCATTTTTAAAATGTAAATAAAGAGGGGGTCTAACCAAGATCCCCTTCCATAAACTGTTTCACCACAGACCAGTGATAAGGCGATCCATGGCCACGATTCTGGTGGTTGACGACGACAGCCAAACCATTGAACAGCTCACCCGGCTGATTTCAGAAGCGGGCCATAGCGCTGATTTCCTCTTGGAGCCCCAATACCTGCTGCCCAAGCTGGAAACCGACCCCATCGACCTCATCCTGTTGGATGTCAACATGCCGGAGGTGGATGGGCTCTCCCTGCTGAAAAAACTCAAAGCCAACCACAAAACTGAAGATATCCCGGTCCTCATGATCACCGGGGATACCGAAGAAAAGCTGGTTCAGGCGTGCTTTGAAGCCGGTGCGGTGGACTTTCTCAACAAGCCCATCCGCCCCCTGGAGCTACAATCCCGCATCCGCATCGCCCTGGAAACCCAGGAACACATCGCAGCCATCCAGAGCCAAAAAAACGACCTACAGCAAACCAAAGCCTTTATCGAAACGATCCTGGACTCCATGGAAGAGTCCATCTGCGTCATTGATCGCCGGGACAACACCATTTTGGAAGCCAATCAGGTCTTCATCAACCAGATCGGGCTACCCCGGGGATTGGTCATTGGCCGCAAATGTTTTGATAAACCCGGAGAGCGCACCCACCCCTGCTTCCAGTGTGATGGGCCTGATAAAGACTGCATTCTCAAGGATGAACTGGAGCCGGGCAAAAGCCGTATACGGGAACTCATTCACCTGGATAAAAACAAGGAACGAATCTTTACCAAGGTGATCACCCGGCCCATTCTCTCCGGGGAGCTGGAAGACAACCGGGTACTCTACCTGGCCCGGGACATCACCAAAGCCAAACGCATGGAGGAAAAACTCAAGCATTTGGCCTTCCACGATGTTTTGACCGGACTTCCCAACCGGCAACTCTTTTTCGACCGGCTGGAGCAGGCCCTGGCCCAGGCCCGCCGCCACGATCAACTCCTGGCAGTGCTTTTTTTCGATCTGGACCGCTTCAAGGAGGTTAACGATACCCTGGGCCACAATATCGGCGACCTTCTTCTCAAAGAGGTCGGCAGCCGGTTGGCCAAGGGGATTCGGGAGAGCGATACCGTCGCCCGTCTGGGAGGGGATGAGTTTACGGCGTTTTTAACCAACCTGGATGAGCTGGAAGATGTCCGCAAAACTGTCCGCAAACTACTCAAAAGCCTGGGTCGAAAATTTCAACTCAAAAAACACAAACTCTCGGTCACCAGCTCCATCGGTGTCAGTCTGTTTCCCCATGACGGAGACACCTTACAGACTCTGACCAAAAAAGCGGACAAGGCGCTCTATAAAGCCAAATCCGATGGTCGCAACAACGCCCAATTTTTTTCACTGGGCAAAAAAATCAAATAGATATCACCCAGAGAAAGGGGTGCCCGTGGCTGGTCCGTATTCCGACCCAATAAACGGTTTAACCCGCCATGGCCATGGAATAACGCTCCTGTTCTGGATCATAGCTGGCATCCTGTTGTCCCCTCTCCCAAGCCAGGCAAGCCCACTGATAGGCCTCCCCTTTTCCGATCCCACCCAGGGAATGCCCATGCCGGATGGCTGGCAGGAAAAACCGATCCGTTATGAGGAGCGATTGGCCGGTTACGATCTGGTGCTGACCCTCGACCAGCAGGTTTATCAAATTTTAACGCCGATCATCGAACAGTTTGCCGCTGAAAACCACATCAAAGTAGCCATCAGGAAGGGCACTTGCGGCATCTCCGGGGGCATGCTGGACAATAAACGGGTGGATATGGCCGGTTTTTGTTGCGCTCCAGGCCAGATAGACCGGTTTCCCGGGCTGCGTTTCCACACCCTGGGAATCGGAGCCATTGCCATCTTTACCCACCCAAGCAACCCCATTCGGGATATCAGCCTGACCGATCTACGGGCCATTTATCAGGGAGAGCGCTATCGCTGGTCGGAAGTGAATAAAAGCGCAGGCAAAAACAGCCATGACCTGCCCATCCGTACTGTAGGAAGGCTCCATTGCAAGCTGCGTCCCGGTCACTGGCGGCTGTTGCTGAATAATGGCGACCTCTTCAGCCCACGCATGTTGGAGGTAGGCACCATAGCCGACATGATTCTCCAGGTGGCCTCATTCCCCGAGGCGATCGGCTATGAAACCATCTGGCATGTGGACCGCTACCGACAACAGGGAAAAGTCCAGCCCCTGACCATCGACGCCATTTCCCATCAAGACACCCAAGCCCTGGCTCAGGGGCGTTATCCCCTCTATCGCACCTTCAACATTACCACCTGGGAAGGCAATCTGGCCAATCCCCATGCAGATAGACTGGTTACACATCTACTGAAAATGGTGGAAAACCTCGCTCCCCACTACGGCCTGGTCCCTGCTTCCCACCTACGAAAAACGGGCTGGCAATTTATGGGTAATGAGCTGATCGGCAAACCTGTATCTGCAAATCCCTCTCCCTGACCCCATCCCGTTTCGATCCATTTTTTTGGCAAAGGGGCGGAGTGGTAAAAACAACAACGGCCAAATCAAAAACGCTCCTGCCAAGCCCCCAGAGTAAGCCCCCCACCCCCTCCGGAACCAACCGGCCCCACATAAGGCTCGCTCAGGGTGAGAGATCCCCCGGTGGGCATCTCCAACATTCTCAGGATAAAGGTGTCGATGGTGGCCGGATCGAAAGTACCCAAATTAAGGATAATTTCATCCTCTCCAGGATTGTAACTTGTAACCGCCGGGTTGGCGCCGGTGGCTCCGGAATCGAGACAAACCAGACTCCCCCCCATACCGCCACAGTTGGGCCACACTTTCATCTGATAGCAATAGACCGAAGCGGAAGCCCCCAGATCAAACCCGCCATCCTGCACATCCTCCAGCGCCCCGGAGCCACAGACAATTTTTACATCGTCAGGCAGTCTGATTTCGACCAGCAGCCAAGCCCCCACAGGAGGGGTGGTGACCAGGGTTGATTCAAAACTGATCTCCTCGTCACTGGCCGCAGCCAGATTGGTGTTACCGCTATCCTTGAGGCAGGTGCTGTTTTTGGAGCTACCGGTACAAAGCATGTTGGCCACATTACAGCTGATGCCGGAACAGGGTTCGGTAAAGGTCACATTGTAATCGACATCCATCAGATGGCTGCCGTTCCAGCTTTCCGGATTGCCCGAGGTAAAAAGATTTCCCTCCGCCACCCCCCCGTCGGCGGTACAGGTCACCCCGTTGCGACTGATGGTGCGCTGGTTGTCGGAAAGCGTATCCACCACCGTCAGATCAAACAGGCCGCTGCCCCGGTCGCTGATGGTCAGGGTAAAACGACCTATCTGGTTGCCTTCGCTGTCGTTGAGGGTCTGCTCGGTGGGAATGGTGAGGGGGCTGCAACCGCTGTTCCAGAGCTGTTCAAGCCCTGCCTGCATACCGGCTTCCGCCATATTGAAGGCCTTGCCACCCCCGACGGTTTCCTGGGAGATCCAACTGCCACTCAGATACATGTTGGTCAGGGAGACCCCGATGGAGGCCATCACGACGATCATGAAAATGGCGGTGATGGAGAGAAAACCGTGTTGTCGGCATCCCCCATGGCAACGGCTCGCCCCAACGCTTGGCCCTGGGGGAATATCCCGACCGGTCGCCGTTATCCGCTGAAGTGGAGAAGGTGGTGCTTTCAGTTGCGGATGAAGACTGAGGTTTCCAGAGGAACAGAGACCACATCGCCACTGGGCAGGGTTGCTTCCATGGCAAAATGGATCTGCACCACCCCGGGGGGGACGCCGGTCATGCAATCGGTGGGTTGGAAGGTGAGGCTGGCTGCCTCCACCCCCTCGACCAACACCTTGTCCACCCCCCCAAGACTGGAAGAGTAGAGGATGGTCTGCCCCGATTGGCTGAAAGAGAGGACAGCCCCGTCGAAATTGGTGAATGTCAGGGTGTCGGCCCCTCCCGGCTGGGAGAGAGTCAGGCAAGTCGCTCCCTGCAACTCTCGAATCAGCCGCTCCATGGCCAGCTGTCCTTCGTTGACCATGGGGGTCAGGGCCTGACCGGTGAGATAGGCGTTGAAGACATCCCGAATGAACTGAACCCCCAGCCCCGCCACCACACTCAAGATGGTGATGGTCAGCACCATCTCCAGCATCGAAAAGCCACCGGTCGCCTTTGGCTCCCATTTCATAAGCCCGGGTCAAAAACGGCTGAGAACGGTTTGAGACTGAGCCAGATGCTCGCTGTTTTCGAGATTGGTCACCGTGACTTTGACACAGAGATAGCTTTCACCGGCGGGGTCGCTACCAGTGCAGGTGATAGCGCTTCCGGAGAGACTGGCCCCCATGAGATCCACGTTGCGATTGAAAAGAACCTCCGCGCCGATGTCAATCACCTCATCCCCCTCATAAGCGGCAACAGTGATGGCTGAAAACCCTCCCCCCCGAAACTGCTGGGCCTGGATCTCTTCCAAAATTTCACGGGCCAAAAAATCAGCCTGCACCTGTTCCCGAAACACATTGATACCGGAAAGAACCTGAAGAAACAGTGGCAGGATCCCCCCTATGGCGATGGCGATCACCACCAAAAAGAGCACCAGCTCAATCAAGGTGAAACCGGTTTCCCGCCCCCCTTCCCACCGGTGCGGGTTCATGGGATCCTCACCGCTCCCGTATCCCCCACCACGACCAGAGTCAGACTTTCACCACCACTGTTGAGGGTGATGGCAATATCCTCAAAGGAGTCGGGGGAACCCCGGCCATCGAAAAGAATGGAAAAACCGGATTGGAAGGAAACGGAGTCCAAGGTGCCGCTGGAGAGAATCTCCACGCCATTGGTTACCTCATAGGAGGCGCTGCCGCTGTTGCGAATGGTGTGACTACCGCTTCGATTCATGGCCAAAGCCCGGGTGTGACGAATCTCCTGGGCGAGCTGCCGAGCCTGGGCGTGGAGGGATATCACCGATCCCGGCAGCCGTCCCATGACCGCGACGGCAAGAATGCCGATGATCAGAATAACCATAATCAATTCAAGCATCGTGTGACCGCTCTCGCCATACATGCGCAGACCTGGGAACACGGACGTTATTTTTTGGTCAAAGAGGGAATGGTCTCGCGTTTGTTGAACGATTTCAAGTTGTTAGTTTGGATAATTCAGGTGATTTTCGGGTTTTATAACACCTATTTTATACAAGGTTATGGATGATAAATGAGTAACCAACCAGTCAACCTGAAGACCAGAATGACAGCTGATGCTACGCCAACAAAGTTGTTGACAAGCTAACACCATTGCCTTATTATTAGAATATTCTAAAATGGGAAAGGTACTTCCCAAGCCGTGCATGACGACACACTGACCCAAAAACCAGCGGTTCAATCCGCCGACCACCCTTATGAGGAGTAGCGCAACATGTCCCTGACCCTGACCGAGAACGCCACCAAAAAGCTCGATGGCCTCATCAAGGCAGAAAACAACCCCGACCTCAAACTGCGGATTTTTGTGCAGGGCGGAGGATGTTCCGGCTTTCAGTATGGTTTCGCCTTTGACGAAAAAGCCGACGACAATGACATCACTGTGGAAGCCGATGGTGTCCAGGTTTTGGTGGACCCCCTCTCCATGAACTATCTGCGTGACGCCCAAGTGGATTATGTAGAAGATCTCAACGGCGCCCAGTTTGTCATCAAAAACCCCAATGCTGGCAGCTCCTGCGGCTGCGGCCAATCCTTCACCCCCAAGGAAGAAGGCAGCTCTTCCTGCGGCCACGCCTAAGCCTGCCGGTTTTTTTTCATCGGCAATCACGTTCCATCCAGGCCTTCCACCGGAGGGCCTTTTTTTTTCTGAATCGGGAAAAATGGTCCAACATGGGATAAAATGGTCCCATATTGGAAAAAAAGGCTGCATGCTGCTTGTATTCAGCCTGAACCGGCACCATATATTGCTCCATACCTAAGACACTTTAAGGATGGAATCATGTCAGACGAAGATAACAATAATTCCGACAAAGAAGTTGTAGACGCCATCATCGAGGAGCCCGAGGTGACGGAAGCGGCAGACCTGGATGAATCCGACACCACTCCGGCACGCATGGAAGACATCATGCCGATGGAGCTGGTGGTCTACCCCCTGGGTGGACGTCCCTTCTTTCCGGGTATGCTGACCCCTATTCAGGTAGAAGGCTCCCCCTACTACGACATTATCCGCCAAGCGCTGGACTCCCCCGGAAAAATGTTCGGCATCGTGCTTTCCCACGTCGAGGAAGGCGACGAAGTCTTTGACCCTGAAAAACTTTTTCCCATGGGTACGGTGGCGCGGGTTTTGGAAGCTGCCGTCAACGAAGAGGAAAAACAGGTCAAACTCCTGGCTGAGGGCATTTCCCGGTTTGAAATCACCGAAGTGGTCCAGGCTGGCCCCCCCACCGTGGTACGGGCGATCCACCACAACAAACCGGCTGAAGAGGTCGATCCGGACACCCTGAAGCCCTACACCATGGCGGTGATCAACACCCTGAAAGAGATCCTGAAATACGACTCTCTCTATCAGGAACAGGTCCGGATGTTTCTCTCCCGGCACAATTTCAGCGACCCGGATCGGCTGGCCGATTTTGTCGCCTCCATGACCAGCTCCAAACGGGAAGAGCTACAAGAGGTATTGGAGACCATCTCCACCCAGGAGCGGCTGGAAAAAGTTTTGGGATTGCTCAAAAAAGAGCTGGAGATGGTCAAGCTCCAGGATAAAATTTCCAAGCAGGTGGAAGAAGGCATCTCCAACAACCAGCGGCAATTTTTCCTCCGGGAGCAGCTGAAGGAGATCCAGAAGGAACTGGGCATCACCAAAGACGACCGCACCGCTGATGTGGACCGTTTTCGGGATCGGCTGGAAAAGCTCACCCTGACCGAAGAGGCCGAAGAGCGCATCACCGAAGAGCTGGACAAGCTGTCGGTACTGGAAACCTCCTCCTCGGAATATGGGGTGACCCGCAACTATGTGGATTGGCTCACCAGTCTGCCCTGGGGAGTCTACTCCAAGGATAAGCTCGACCTCAAACGGGCCAGGCGAATTCTGAATCAGGACCATGACGGCCTGGATGATGTCAAAGAGCGCATCCTGGAGTTTTTGGCGGTGGGCAAGCTCAAGGGGGAGATCGGCGGCTCGATCATTCTTCTGGTGGGGCCACCCGGGGTGGGCAAAACCTCGGTGGGGCGCTCTGTCGCCCGGGCAGTGGGACGGGAATTTTTCCGCTTTTCCGTCGGCGGCATGCGGGATGAAGCTGAAATCAAAGGGCACCGACGCACCTACGTGGGGGCGATGCCGGGCAAGCTCATCCAAGCCTTGCGCCGCAAAAAGGTCGCCAATCCCATCGTCATGCTCGATGAGGTCGATAAGATCGGTGCCAGCTATCAGGGAGATCCCGCATCCGCCCTGCTGGAGGTGCTGGACCCAGAACAAAACATCGAATTTCTCGACCACTATCTGGATGTGCGGTTTGATCTTTCCAACATTCTTTTCATCTGCACCGCCAACCAGATGGACACCATCCCCCGGCCCCTGTTGGACCGTATGGAGGTAATCCGGCTGTCGGGTTATATCACCCAGGAAAAACTGGCCATCGCCCGCAACCATCTGATTCCCAAACAGCTGGATAAAAACGGCCTCACCAAACAAGATATTCGCTTCAGCCAGGCTGCCTTGAGAACCATCATCGACGGCTATGCCCGGGAGGCGGGGGTGCGGCGTCTGGAACAAAAGGTCGGCGCCATCATCCGCAAAAGTGCGGTCAAGATTCTCGATGATGAACCAAAACCCATTCAGGTGGGCAAGGAGCAGGTGGAGGATTTTCTGGGCAAGCCCGATTTCCGGGACGAAAAACCGATGAAAGGGGTGGGGATCGTCACCGGTCTCGCCTGGACCGCCATGGGTGGGGCCACTCTGGATATCGAAGCGGTGCGCATTCGGGACGACAAGGATGGCTTCAAACTCACCGGAAAATTGGGTGAGGTGATGAAAGAATCAGCCCAGATTGCGGTCAGCCACATCCAGGCCCACTGCAAAAGTCTGGGAGGCAACCCCAAACGACTGGAAGGCACGGTGCATCTCCACGTGCCGGAAGGAGCTACCCCTAAAGATGGTCCCTCCGCCGGCATCACCTTGACCACCGCCCTTCTCTCCCTGGCCCGCGACCAAGCCATCCCCCGCTATATGGCCATGACCGGAGAGATCACCTTGACCGGCCAAGTGCTGGCAGTGGGGGGCATTCGGGAAAAGCTGATCGCCGCTCGCCGGGTAGGGATCAAAGAGGTCATTCTGCCAGAAGCGTGCCGCAAGGATTATGAAGAGGTTCCGGACTATATCCGCGAGGGGGTGACTGTCCACTTTGTGCGCCGATATACCGAGGTGGTCAAAATCGTCTTCGGCAAAACCTAACACTCTCTTAAGCCAGCCAGCATCAGAAAAGCTGGGCTGCAATCCATCTCTTATTTCAACCTCTGGGGAGTGGCTGTATGCCGAAGCCACCCCCCAGCTTGGTTTTTCTCCCCCCCTATCCCATCCCCCTTGGATTCCCCCCCAAAACTCTTTTTCCCACTCCAAGCTTCTCCCCTTTTCCTCCCGACCACCTCGGGTATGGATGGCTTGGGATTCGGGAGAGATCTCAAAGTGGTGGGGTCACTTGTCCTTTGAAGCGGCAAAGGGTATTTTCAGGTTTGTTACGGATGGTTTTGTGGTTAAATCGAGGGTATTGGCAGTTCCATTTTCAAGGACACGTTCATGGCCGGTATGGATAACCATTCCATCCAACGGATTCTTCTGGAATATGATCGGGAAAAAGAGCTTTATGCTGATTTTTTGACCATGAATCTCCGGCTTTTCAAGGAGTTCATCAAGGAAAATGCCGTCGTCGTCTATTCCATTGAGGGGTTCCTCATGGATCGGGAGGCGTTACGGAACTGGTTGGAAACGACCACCACCCCGGTGCAATCCCTGAAAGATATCGAAGATCTCGTCACCATCCGGGTGCTGACCCACTTTGAAGATGAGGTGGTGCGGGTATCGGACATTCTCAAAAGCGCCTTTTCGGTGGTGAGAGATGTCTTTGGTGAGGGAAAAATCCAGGAACCAAAGCGATTCGGTTACCACTCCCACTACTATCTCACCCGAATGATGGATGCCCGGCTGGAGTTGATCGAATATCGCCGTTTTCGCGCGTGTCAGGTGATGTTTCAGATTCGTTCCCTTTTGCAACACACCTGGTTGTCCATCCAAAAACGACTTGATTTTCCCAACGAGACCGCCCTACCCCAGGAACTGAGACGGCCTGCGGCGCGTATTGTGGGTCTCTTTGAGCTGGCAGACAGGCAGCTCAACACCCTGAAGCAGGAAGTCACCCTGGCTGCCGCCGAGCCGGAACCCCAACCCCAAGAGGGGGTGGAGTTAGCGGTCAAACTTGCCAAAAAGCCTGCCAAGGCCTCGAAAAAGAACGCTGACAAGGGCAAAAAATCCGGCAAAAAAACAGCGCCGGTCAAACCCGTCCCCCCCAAGCCAAAATCCCAAAAAGAGGCCTCTGCCACACCCTCCCCCTCTGAGCACCCACGCTGGTCCGGGGAAGAGTGGTCCAAACTGGTTTTGGGAGATTCCCTCATCCGGAGCCTGGATCGTAAAATTGCCGATCTGTTTGATCTCAGACTTAAATTTCACGAACCTTTCATCCAGCAGCTGGAAGCGATTGCCGCCAAGTTTGACATCCACTCCCAGGAAAGCCTGCTGGAATCCCTGGTGCGCAACGAAGCGGCCATTGTGAGCCATTCGGGCAAGCTCTTTGAAGGGGCTGATGTGGCGGATGTGGATTTTATCGTGCGGGGTATCTCGATTTTGCTGCTGCTTCTGCACATCGCCATTGAAGTAAAAGACCAGGAGGCGATGGATGAAATCCTGGCCATCATGCAAATTCCGCTGGAGCCATCCATCTGAACGATTCGGGATGGTGAAGGAATAAACGAAACAATGGCAAGGAGCCTGACGGACTTTTGGATGGCTCAAGGGGATGCCAATCCCTGGAACCAGGCACGATCCCGGGAGAGATGATCCGTGACACGCCACACCATCAGCACCCGAGAGGGCATGAAGGTTTTCACCCCATGAATACCAACGAGGTTATTTTATCGGAATACACCGAAAAGCAGGTGGCCTTCCGGGAATTCAAGAATCGACTTGGCGTTCTCCTCGACGAAACGGTCCGAGCGGGCAAGCTGGATGTCTTCGACATCACCACGAGGCTCAAAAGCCGTCGGAGCCTGGAGCGCAAAATCACTGAATCTTTGGATAATCTTTACCCTGCCCTTCATGAAGTGCCGGATCTGGTGGGTTTTCGTATCATCACTTTTTTTCAAAACGAAGTGGACCGGGTGATCGACCGACTGGCCCAGGATTTTCAGGTGGTCAAAGAGTCCTGGCCCCATCGGGAGATTGAACGCAACCCCGAGGCCCTGGGCTATCCCACAGGCTGGGCGGTGATTCAGCTACCCGCCGAACGGCTGAAGCTGGTGGAATATGAGCGGTTTGTGGGGTTTCAGGCTGAGATCCAGGTCTGCTCCCTCATGCAGCACACCTGGGGGCGGATTGAGCAGCATCTGGGCTATCCTCAGGATCGTTTTCCGGTGGAGATGCTTCGGGAATTTACCCAGCTGAGCTATCTCTTCGAGCTTTCCGATGGGGAGTTGAACCGGGTACGGAAATTTTTATCTCCCTACAACTTTGACCCCAAAGAGAGGGAAACACCCAAGGGAATAACGCCCCCTGCACCTCCCCTTTCCTCAGCCAGCCAAGGGACCCAAGCCAGCCAACCTGCCCCTTCCACCCCATCCAACCGTCCCACACCGGACCAAAAAAAATCTCGGGCAAAAAAACCACCCTCCCCCAAACCTGAAACAATAACAGAGCCCGCAGATGATCCCATCGGGGTTGAGGAAGCCAAGGCCCTTGATCGGGTCGTGCTCTCCGGCAACGAAGCCGCCATTGATCTGGAAAGCCTGGAATTATTTATTCTCCAAAACGACATGGTGCGTCAGATTGATCGGATCATCGCCGCCTATTACGACACCCGCCTGATGTATCGTCAAAAATCGATGGAAAGGCTTTTGGCGGCCATCAACGATCTCGGCACCATTCACACTCTGGCCGACCTGGAAGAGCTGTTGTTTAAAAAGCGCAAATTGATTCCCAAGGTAGCCAAGGAAATTTTAGGGGACCACAACAGCCGGGAGTATGGCTTCGTGTTGAAGGGGGTCTCCCTCTTTCTACTCGCCTATATCGCTGTGGCCACCACCCGGGATATCAACATTATCGGCGACTTTCTGGAAAACCACAGCTTTGACGAAAAGCTGGTGGACCGGTCCAACGTCCGGATGCTGCTGATGCTGGATGTGGGCTAGCCTGCCTTGATTTTGGCTCAGTTATCAGGCCTGACATAATGGCGCTGTCAGGAATGTAACAGCCAACTCCGGCAAACTCCGCAAGGGGATTGAATATCTCTGCTATTTTTTCTTTGAACAGGAAAGCTGGCGGGTAAGCCTGGTAGAACCTTTAAGCCCGAACATCACCTGGCCTTGAGAAAAAAATCCTACCCAAACAACTCTCTCAGCTTCTCTATTCCGACGACAACTCCGCCTCCCTCTCCCCTTTTCTCTCCCCCTTGTCAGCCAGCTTTTGCAGCGTCTTCCAAGCCCGTCCCAACTCAAAGGGCGCATGGGCGTTGGAGCCTGGTGAGATCAGGGCGTTATGGCGCTGTAAAATCTTGAGATAGGGTTCCATGGGGTTTTGATAGGCGGGGTTCAGCTCGATGGCGATGCCGTTGGCGGTGGCTTTTTTGACCACCTCTTCGAAGCGTTCCATGGGAAAGGGGGTGTTGTAGAGGTGGCAAATGCCCCCGGGATGGGCGATGGCATCCACCTGGGGATTTTCAGCCAGTGCCATCAACCCCTTATACTCCAGCTCCACCGCCCGCTCCGGCTCCAGCGTCCCCACATCCCAGCCATGGCCAGGATAGCTGTGGACCGCCCCCAGAATAAACTCCACATGCTCCGCCATCTCAGAGGTCAGCAGCAAACCTCCATCAAAATCGGTAATGGGCACCTCCAGGCCGATGCCGATCATGATCCGGTCCCGATGTTTTTCCCGCAGAGCGCGCAACTGATCCAGATAGCGTCTGAACCAACCACTTTCGGTGGCAATGTCGGGTTCGGTATGTTCGGTAAAAATCAGCCGGGTGAGGCCTGAATTGATGGCCTGATCCACCATGTCGGAAAGATCGGCCAAGCCGTCGGAAAGGTTGGAATGGGCGTGATATTCCCAGGGAGGGATGGGGGCCGGAAGGGGGGTGGCGGGGATAAAGAGGGTCTTGATGTCAGGCTTTCGCCTCACCGTTTTCGCATCCCCCGCAAGAGCCGTAAAAATTCGGGTGGGGCCTTCTTTTTGCGGCTCTTGCCCAGATGTCGGCTGGTGGAAACAGTCTTGCAGAATTCTGAGATGATGTCAGCATCCAGGAGGTTGCGTTTGTCAGGATCCTTCAGCACCAGGTACGCCTCCACCATGGTTTTGAACAGCTCCTCGGAGTTTGGATCCTTGGCGACATCGGGGTGATGCACCCGAGCCAGATCACGAAAGGCCCGTTGGATACCCTTTTGGGTCGCATTTTTGGGAATGCCCAGAATATCGTAATAATCCGTGAGAGCCTTCTGACCTGGCATACCAACCATGCGTCTACTCCTTTGGCGACCTGATACCACTTTTTAGGATGGTAAAAAAACTGGCGGCGGTCGTGGGAAACCCGCTCCCCCGACCGCCGCTTCAAGTCAAACAGTCAGCTTCAGGGGATTACACAGCCACCAGAGCTGAGGAGCCTTCCTGGTGCATCACCAGACGGGCAATCCGCTTGGAGTGGCTGTAGATCCGTTTGTAGTTTTCAAGGATATCGCTCAAGAGAGAGAAGGCCAAGAGTTCATTGGTGGTATGCTCACCTTGAAGCAGATTTTTATGCTTCTCCAGGACCAAATCATCCATGGCATCCACCACATCCGCTTCCAGTTTCAGAACCATTTTGGCAGCGTCGGGGCGATCATGCTCATAGGCGGCCATGGCGGACTGGAAGGCTTTGACCACCACTTCGTGGAAGCCATTCAGGGTGTTGATCTCATCCTCACCCAGCTGCACTTTGCGCTGGGAGCACACTTCGGCCAGATGGAACATGTGGGTCTCGACGATGTCACCGATATTTTCCAGCTCGGTCACGGTCGTCATGGCGGACATCGCCTCGTCAGCACTCTTTTCGGTGAGATCCCCCCGGCCGATTTTGGCCAGATATTTGGAAATTTCACCATAGAGGATGTCGGCCTTGTCATCCATATCCCGGACAGTGGTCATATAATCGACGTTGCCGGTATAGACCCCCTTGGGAATACCGTTCAACATTTCGGTCACCACTTCACCCATACGGCCCGTCTCACGACGCACCATGCTCAGAGCGAGGGGAGGAGTGGAGAGCATACCGTCATTAAGATATTTGGGACGGTAGGCCGCTTGGGCTTCCTCTTCGACAGTGGCCTCCTTGAGGGGCACGATCTTCATCACCAGCTTGGCAAAGGGGCCAGCGAAAGGAAGGAAAATCAAGGTATTGACCACATTGAAGACGGTGTGGGCGTTGGCGATCTGCCGGGGAGCCTCAACAGCAAGCTTGGCAGTACCGGTGAGACCCACATCGGCTACTGGAGACATGGTGGTGACTAATTCCACCAGTTGGTCGATAAAGCCGACCCAGAGCAGCACCCCCGCGATATTGAAGAGCAGATGGGCTACCGCAGCCTGAACCGCTTCACGGCTCTTGCCGATACAGGCCAGCATGGCGGTGACACACGTACCGATGTTGGCGCCAAAAGCGAGGGCGATACCCGCTGGCAAGGTGATAAACCCCTGCCCCGCCATGACGATGACGATGCTGGTCGTCGCCGAGGAGGATTGCACAAGCCCTGTAAACAGAGCCGCCACCAGGATACCCAATATCGGATTGGACATGGAGGCCATGAGATCCAGGAAGGGCTGGAAGGAGCGCAGGGGCTTCATCGCGCCACTCATCACACCCATACCGAAGAAGACCAGACCCAAACCCATCAGCACCAAACCCCAATGCTTGATCCGCTCTTCCTTGGCCACCAGGGACATCAACCAACCGGAGGTCACCATCAGCAAGGCATACTTGGTAACCTTGAAGGCGACGATCTGGGCGGTGATGGTGGTACCGATGTTGGCGCCGAAGATCACCCCGATGGATTGGGTGAGATTCATCAGGCCTGCGGTCACAAATCCCACCACGATGACGGTGGTCACCGAAGAGGATTGCACCACCGCAGTGGTGAGCGCCCCGGTGATGACCCCGGCCACCCGGTTGGTGGTCATCTTGGCCAGGACATCCTTCATCTTGTCCCCGGCCACATGGCGCAGGGATTCGGTCATCATCTCCATGCCGTAGAGGAACAGGGCCAATCCCCCAAACAAGGTCATGGCCATCTTCCACCAGTCGATCCCCTTATCAGATGATGATCCGGCAAAGGCAGGATCGATCATTAAAAAGAGGGTGACCATAATCCCCATCATTACCCATGGTCGATGGTCTCGTGGCAATTTCAATAGATACGGCATATTTCCTCCTCGGTGGTGGATTCCTGCTGGCAGCAGAATGAATAGTCTGGCATGACCGCCGGTTATCCCAAGCGTGCATATTGGTGTCAGACCGGGTATCGACGTCGTTTATTTTTCAAGCTTATTGGATGCTGAAATGGAAGCCATGCCTCTATCCAGTGCGGATGATTGGCTTCGGACAGCCTGCTTTTCGAGAGCCCCCTCTCACAAAATTTTCTTATACGAGCGAAAACATCATTTTGTTTTGTGAAATTTGTGTAACGAGAACGTTACACGGGCGTCATAATAGTAACCTTTCCACATTCAAATCAAGACCAAATGTCCGATAATTACACTTTTTTCCACTCCCTATCCCCACCCCCTCAAAAGCGGAGGTGAGCTGTTGAAATGGACCGCCTCTTTGGATTAAACCTTCCAGGTATCCCGATGGTAGAGTGGACCGGATGGAAAATATTTTCCGCTCCCTTGTAAAGGTCGGGAAGTTAGCGTGAGTCCCTTGGGGCGACACGAATGGCGGGAGCCACTATTTCAGTCACTTTTTTCCAAAAGCGAAGGATCGAAACCCATGGCGGACACCGACGGCAATCAAGAATCAAAAAACTATCATCTGGATATCCCCATGGAGAGCCAGGTTTCTGGCCTCAAGGGTTGCAACTCTCTCGATTGGGGGATGAAAAATCGGCTTTCAAACATTTTCGACCCCAAGAGCAATCGCACGGTGATGCTGGCTGTGGATCACGGCTATTTCATGGGCCCCACCACCGGCCTGGAGCGGATCGATGTGGATATCGTGCCCCTCCTCCCTTATGCCAACACCCTGATGTGTACCCGGGGTATTTTGCGCACCTCCATTCCCCCCACCTTCAACAAGGGTGTGGTGCTCCGGGCGAGCGGTGGCCCCTCCATCCTCAAAGAGCTTTCCGATGAGGAAATTGCGGTCAACATGGAGGATGCCCTGAGGATCAATTCTGCAGCGGTTGCGGTGCAGGTCTTTATCGGTGGCGAATTCGAAACCCGCTCCATCCACAACCTGACCCGGCTGGTGGATGCAGGCCTGCGCTACGGCATGCCTGTGCTGGGCGTGACGGCGGTCGGCAAAAACCTGGTGCGGGATGCCAAATATATGCGTCTGGCCACCCGCATCTGTGCCGAACTCGGCGCCACTTACGTCAAAACCTACTATGTGGATGATTTTGAAACCGTCACCGCCGCCTGCCCGGTGCCCATTGTGATTGCCGGTGGTAAAAAAATTCCGGAACTGGATGCGCTGACCATGGCCTATAATGCCGTACAGCAGGGTGCTCACGGCGTGGATATGGGCCGCAATATTTTCCAATCCCCAGCTCCAAAAGCCATGATCCAGGCGGTCAACAAGGTGGTGCACGAAAACATGCCCCCCAAGGAAGCCCTGGCTCTCTATGAAGAGCTGAAAAACGCGGGTTGATATTCTGACTGCTATCAGTGGCCCCTGGCAGGGAATCCCTTTTTTATGAAAGGGAGGCTCCATCCCTTTCATATGGGGCCACCGATTGCTTTTACCGCCCCCATGCAGGCCAGATAATCCAGGCTGTCCCAACGCCTGGATAGCTGGCTTTAGAAGCATGGGAATTGCCATCCAGATCAGACTGGAATTGGAAACAGGAATTGCCATCCATGAAAAGCCGTTGGAACGACCAGGAAGCTGCCGCCTTCGTTGCCCGCCACGAAGCCCAGTGGGGTCAGGATTTGGCCTTGCGCACCTATACCGGCCACCTGCTGGGTAGTGACAGAGAGCTGGTACTCCACGGCGGGGGCAACACCTCGGTCAAATGCTATCGCACCGGCCCCCTGGGGGAGCCCATCGACGCCATTCACATCAAGGCCTCCGGCTGCGACCTGGCCACCATGACGCCTCAGGATTATGTACCGTTGAATCTGGGCTATCTGCGACGGCTTTCCACCCTGACACAACTGAGCGATGCCCGGATGGTGTCGATCCTCAAGGCCCACACCCTGGAAGGCTCTGACGCGACTCCCTCCATCGAGGCCCTGCTCCACTGTTTTATCCCCCACCGTTTTATCGACCATACCCACGCCGACGCCATCCTCACCCTGGGCAACCGCGAGGGGGGGAGTGAGCGCCTTCGGGAGGCTCTGGGGGAGGAGGTGATACTGCTCGATTATGTCCACCCCGGCTTTCAACTCTCCCTGGCCGCCGCCCAGGCCTTTTCGGAAAACCCCCAGGCCAAGGGAATGGTGCTGCTCAAGCATGGCCTCATCACCTGGGGAGAGAGCGCCCGGGAAGCCTATGAAGCTACAGTGGAGATGGTCACCCGGGTGGAAAAATATCTGGCCACCCTCAAGCTCCACGATCCCCCCCCCTTCGAGGTCACCTCAGAGCCTACCGCCAGGAGCCGTTATCGCAAGCTGGCACCCCGCTTGCGGGGAGCCCTGGCAGTCGCCACTGGCGATGACGACCAACCCTGGCAGCGGATGGTGCTGCAGCCCCTGATCACACCGGAAACTTTAAAACTGGCAGATCATCCCCAAGGCCGGGAGATCGCTCTAACCCCGCCGCTGACATCAGACCATCTGATCCGCACCAAAGCCCTTCCCCTCTGGCTGGACAATCCCGAAGAGGCGGTAGCAGCAGTGGCCGGATATAGCGAAAGCTATGACGCTTATTTTGAACGCCATCGGGAACACCTGACCCCAGGGGTAAAAAAACGCGATTCCAAACCCCGGATGATTTTGATCCCGGGGGTGGGGGCGGCCATTGCCGGGAGCGATCTGACTGAATCCACCATCGCCCGGGATATCACCTGCCAGACCATCACCGTTAAAAACCGTATCGCCCAAACCGGTCGCTTCGAAGGGCTGGATGAGCGCCACCTCTTCGACATGGAATATTTCAGTCTCCAGCATGCCAAACTCAACGCCACCACCCGGTTGCCGCTCCAGGGTTCCATCGCCCTGGTGACGGGCGCAGCGGGGGCCATTGGGGCTGGGATCTGTCAGGAGCTGTTGCAGCAGGGAGCCCTGGTGGCGGGTACCGATCTGGCGGGGGAAGCGCTGGAGGCGCTGTCGGAGCGGTTCAAGGCCGATTTTGGCGAACGCTTCATGGGGGTGGCGTTGGATGTCACCGATCCGGAAGCTGTGAAGGAAGGATTTGGTCAGGTGATCGATGTGTGGGGCGGGGTCGATCTGGTGATCATCAATGCGGGGCTGGCCCACGTCTCTTCCCTGGCCACCATGGATACCGACCGCTTCAAGCAGCTGATGCGGGTCAATACCGAAGGCACCCTCCATATTTTGGGTGAAGCGGCCCGGCTGTTTGAATTACAAGGCACCGGGGGGGATATCGTCCTCATCTCCACCAAAAATGTCTTTGCACCCGGAGCCAACTTTGGGGCCTACAGTGCCACCAAAGCCGCCTCCCACCAGCTGGCCCGAATCGCCAGCCTCGAACTCGCAAGCCAGGATGTCCGGGTCAACATGGTCGCCCCCGACGGGGTGTTCAGCCATGGGGCCAACAAGTCGGGGCTGTGGGCTGAGGTGGGGCCGGACCGCATGCGGGCCAGAGGGCTCGATGAAGATGGCCTGGAAGCCTATTATCAAAACCGAAACATGCTGAAAGCCAAAATTACCGCCACCCACGTCGCCCGGGCCGTGCTCTATTTTGCCACCCGTCAATCCCCCACCACCGGGGCCACCCTGCCGGTGGATGGCGGCTTGCCGGATGCCACTCCCCGATAAGAGCGACCAAGGACAACTCTGAAATTCTGACTTTTGATAAAACCTGACGATCCCGATTATCGATAAAAGCCCCCTGGCCACATGCGATCAGGGCCTCCTGCCGATCCGTCCTGAAACACCCATCCGGATCAATCAGGTTAGCCGGGATTTTTCTCTTCAACCCCTGACGAAACCGACTACCATTCATGGGATCCAAGCATCACCGAACCGGCTTTTTTTTGCGTGAAGGCCTTTTCAACAACTTTGGCCACTTTTCCGAGCTGGAAGCGCGTATCACCGAGCTTCCCAGTGAAAAGGATCGCAACGACGCCTTGGAGATATTTATCGAAGGGATGCTGGCGACCCGTGCTCTGGATGCCGTCAACGACTTTCAGCCCCTCGATTTTGTTCCCTTTGAGCGTCGCCGGAAGCTTTTTCCACCCACAGGGGAGACACTGGCACAAGGGGTTTTTAAAACACCAGCCGGGGAGGAGCACCCCTATCACGTGCTGTTCAAACCGGGCAGGCCCCCCCTCTCCAACCGGGATGTCACCGATTTTCTGGCTCTTCAGGGGCTCTTTCCCCATAAGCTCCTCATCACCAACTGCGACCTGCTCCCCCCGGCCCTCAGCCGTGAGAAGGGGGTCTACAGCTTGAGAGGGAGCGATCTGGACCGGTTGGAGCGCCGAGAGATTCTCGCCATCCGCCGCTGGTTGCAAGGGGGAGGTCTCACGGTGGAACGGCAGGTTTTGCCCAGACACCTGGAAACCGCACGGGGAGAGATCCACAATGGGCTAAACCGCACGGATCAGGGCTCGGTGATCTTTCCCCCCGGTCTGGAGAGCGCCCGCCTGCTGCTGGCCCTCGGGGAAAAGCAGGCCGGACGACGCACCCTGCTGATCTGGAGCCCCAGCTTTGACCGCTTGCAGCAGATCCTCAATATCTGGCGTCAACAAGCCACCTGGCAGGCCCTCTCCCCCTTGCTGGTCCACGACCCCAAAGCCCCCACCCCGCCAGATCATCCCCCCCTGAAAACGGAAGAGCTGAATTTTCCCCTGGCGGTGGAAGCAGAAGATATTCGGCGCTTTCTGGCTTGGCGGAGTAACAGCACCAAAGCCATTCTCGCCACCCATTCGGCGGCTTCCCTGGTGGCAGAGGCATTGACAGAACAGACCCCACCGGAGCTGGCTGTTTTTCTCGATGCCCACCACCCGCCCCTCTCCAGCCCCGGCGAATCCCTTCAGGCCCTCCTGGACAACCCCACCCTCAGAGGCCGCAAAACCCTCTTTTTGGCCCCGGTGGAGCACCATCAGGAGATCACCCGCAAGGATAAGAATGGAGAGGCCAAAACCCTCTTTTCCCTAAAGGATCAAAAACGCTTCGGCCCTCCCTTGCATCAACTGGCCGTGGCCGAAGCCGCCAAGCTGGGGCTCGTGGCGCCCACCCGGCTGGTGCTCTATGTGGTAACCCCCGAAAGCCTCGAACAAGCCGCCGCCACGAAAAAAAACAGCCCAGAGGAATCCCCTGCTCAAACCCCAGGCGAGCCCCTTCCAGCCGCCGCCCTCACCATCGATCGCTCCCAGGAACCCTCTGTCACTGAAAATCCGAAAACTGATAATCCGGTAGAAGAGCCAGAGCTGGATCCGACAACAGTCACCGATTTTGCCTTTTGGGAGCCCCCCGAAGAGGTAGCTGAAGAGGTGGCTGAAGAGGTAGCTGAAGATTTATTAAAACCTGCTGAAACCACCGATACCTCTCCAGACAAAGCCGCCCCCGAAGAACAGCCCGAACCATCCGAGGCCACCCCTGCTGCTGAACACTCCCCAGTGAATAAAAAATCGGCGCTATCGGATAAGGCACAAAGTGATGGGGAGCAAGAACTCCCGGAGGAAGTACCTACGGCATCTACCGATACCAAAACCACCCGCACCGCTGCTGAACAAGCGCCATCAGAAGCAATCCGGGAGCCTGCTGAAAAGACGGCAGGGAAGGAAGCGACCGACAGCAGCGATTCCGATGCCCCCACCCAGAAAACCAAACCCCGCAAAGCCAAAGCTGCGACTCCCCCTACCCCATCCCCCCACCATCAGGCTCTCTGGTTGGCCCTGGGTCAGGTGATGGCAGAGAGCAAAATTCACAAGGTGCTCTCTCTACACCCCTCTCCCCCTCTCGCCCAGGCGTTCATCACCGCTGATCTCCCTCAAAGATCGGCAGAAGAAGGAAAAATAGAGACCTTCCATGTCAACGGGACCATGGGATCAAGCGAGGTTAAATCCTCTATAGCCGCATATGCGGATGGAGATAAAACCGCCCTCCTCTCCCTCCCCTTCGGCTACGATCCCCACCCCGACTCTCCCCCCTGGCAGCTGGCGGTTATCTCCCCCCCCAAATCGGGCCGGGGAGACTCCCTGGGGGTAATTTCGCGATTGATGAGCCAACCGGCTTCCTCCCCCCCCGCCAAAGCCCCGGCCATTCTGCTGATCCCCCTGTTTTTGGAGGGAAAGCCCGGAGAAAATCTGGCGGAGCGGCTCCAGAAAACCAATCTGGCCGGGGAGCTTGATCTCATCCAGTGCCATGTGGAGCTGGAGGGCAGCTTAAGTGACATCATCCGCCTGTTGGGAGAAAACAAGGGGCGTACGGGTCATTGGAATGCCGCACCTCTGCTGGCTGAACGATTGGCGGAAAAAATCGATATCCAAGCGCCCAACGAACTCTTGGAAGAAGCGCGCCAGAGCGTGTCCGAATATCTGGTGGATCAACTGGGCTCCTTGTGGGACCAACGCTTCGGTGAATTTATCGCCTTTCGGGATCGTGCGGGCCACGGGGAGCTACCCAAAAAACATCCCGATCATCCGGAGCTGGGACGCTGGGGAGAGCTGCAACGGGAAGCCAAAGCCAAAGGGCTTCTCTTGGAAGAACGGCTCAAACGCCTGGAGGCCGCCCGGTTTGTCTGGGATCTGGAGCAGGCTGGCTGGGAAAAACAGCTCAGAGAGGTGGTGCGCTTCAAGGAGACCCACGGCCACGGCAAAATTCCCGACTCTCTGAAGGATAATCCAGAGCTGGGCAAATGGTGCAAACTGCAACGCAAGCTCAAAGCCCACGATGAACTGGCCCCGGAGAGGATCGCCAGGTTGGAGCGGGCGGGATTCGTTTGGGATCTGAAGGAGGCGGCCTGGGAGGCGCAATTTGCCAATCTCGGACAGTACAAACTGCGCCACAATCACTGCCGGGTGCCGGACGTCTATCCCGACCACCCTGAGCTGGGCCAATGGGCCAAGGATAACCGCAAAAACGCTGCCAATGGCACACTGAGTGATGAACGCCGGGAAAAACTGGAACGCATCGGCTTTGTCTGGGATTTGAAAGAAGCCGCATGGCTCGATCAATACCGGGCACTTTCCCAATATCGCTTTCGCCACAACCACTGCCGGGTACCGGATCTCTATCCGGAAAATCCGGAACTGGGCAAATGGGCCAAGGATAATCGCCGGGCAGCCCAGATGGGCACCCTCTCCCGGGAGCACCGGGAAAAACTCGACCAGGTGGGATTTGTCTGGGATCTACAGGAAGCGGCCTGGCTTGATCGATTTACCCTACTTGTTCGTTTCAAGGAGCGAACCGGTCACTGTAAGGTGCCGGACCTTTTTCCGGAGCAGCCGGAGCTGGGTAGTTGGGCCAAGGAGTGCCGCCGCTTAAAACGCCGGGGCAAAATCAATCCCCGCCACGAAGCGCGTCTGGAAGAGATCGGCTTTGTCTGGGATCTGGAGGCGGCGGCTTGGGAGGAGATGTTCGATCATCTGAAACTGTTTCGTGAAACCCACGGCCATTGCCAGCCCCCAGCCACCTATCCCCCGGTGCCGGGCCTCCCCCCCTGGGTGATTCGCCAGCGGTCGGATAAATATCGCAAGCGGCTGGCTCCCGAGCGCATCACCCGGCTCGATGAGATCGATTTTATCTGGGATCTGGAAGCCAAACAGTGGCAGGAAATGTTCGAAATCTTGGCCGCCTTCCACCAAGCCCACCACCATTTTCATCTACCCAAGGGAGACCCCGATACCGCCGAGCTGGAAAAGTGGGTCACCAAACAGCGCGGGCTCCATAAATCGGGCAGGCTGGATCCAGAGCGGCAGGAAAAACTCACCGGGATCGGTTTCGTCTGGGATAAACGGGATGCCGCCTGGGAGGAACGTTTTCAGGCGTTGGTACGATTCAAAAAAGAGCGCAACCATTGCAACGTCCCCGGCAAGTGGGCGGATGATCCGGAGCTGGCCAGGTGGGTGGCCAATCAGCGCAAGGATCACAAAAAAGGGACCCTGACCGAAGAGCGCATCAACCGCTTGACCGAACTGGGCTTGATTTGGGATACCCGGGAAATCTTTTGGGAGGAGATGTTTGCGGCTCTGGTGGAGTTTCGGGAAGTGCGGGGCCACTGCAACGTGCCGGACGTCTATGATGAAAACCCCCAGCTCGCCTGGTGGGTCGCCACCCAACGCAAAGCCAAACCGTCGGGGCAGCTTTCAGAAGAGCGGCTGGCCCGATTGGATGCCCTGGAGTTTGTCTGGGATCCCTTGGCGGCCCGTTGGCTGGAGATGCTGCTGGAGCTGCGCCAATTTCACCAAACCCACGGCCACTGTCTGGTTCCCAAGGAGTGGCCGGAAAATCCCGCGTTGGGATCGTGGATCGCCACCCAAAGAAACGCCGCCCGCAATCGGATGTTGAGCGAAGAGCAGGTGGAACAACTATCCGCCTTGAATTTTGTGTGGGATCCCCAGGTGGCTCTGGCTGAAGAGATGTTCGTTGGGCTGGCGCTCTTCAAGGAAACCCACGGCCACCTGAACATCCCGGTTCAATACCGGGAAAACCCCCAGCTGGGGTTATGGCTTCAGTTTCAGCGTCAGGCGTGGAAAAAAGGTACTCTTGATCCAGAGCGAAAAAAACGGCTCCAGGAGATGGGATTGGTTGCCGGATAGGAACCCGGACCGTTACCTTTAAATCATGGTTGCAGAATATTAATACCCATACTTACTGCAAACAAGGTTTGAAAATTGCTGCGCCAATTCAAAAGCAACATGCGAATCCACAAGATTCGTGCAAATAGTTCCTTTTAGAGGCAAATCTACCTGTTCTCCACATTTCTTTTTTGATTCGTGTATCAATCGACTCACAGCAAAACCCGTTTCATTTTTATTTGCAAAAATGCCTGATAAAAGGTTTTTCCCCAGTGGCTGGCACCTGCCAGGCAGAGGGCGAGATAGTCCGGGTTG
>JADFZT010000027.1:0-45349 GCA_015232395.1 Magnetococcales bacterium
CTGACTCGTCATCCCCGCGAAGGCGGGGATCCAGAGAGATAATCATAACCCTCAAGGAAAAATAAAATCTTCAGCAAGGTCGGTATTTTGTTGAAAGTGAAGCAATATTTGGAAGGTTTCGTGCCAGACGCCCTGGATTCCCGCATTCGCGGGAATGACGAAAAAAGTGCAACGGCATATATCCAATTCTTGATTCGAATGGCTATAAAAAGCGGATCAGATCCCCCCATTTATCCGGCTTCATCACATCTTGGCAACATTTTGACAATATTTTATCAAATTATTGTCAATAATCCATCTATATTCGAGCTTTAACCACTCCCCTTGCGCTTGGCGACCAGCTTGGCAATCTGCTCGATGGTGTCCAGCATCTCCAAGGAGACCTCAAAGGTGGGAAGCTTGATTTCAAAGCGGTTTTCCAGATGATTGATCAGTTTCAACACATCCATGGAGTCCAGCAGATCGTTGGAAAAGAGGGGGCCATCCAGGGGATGATCCTCCTCCAGGCCAAACTCATCCGCGAGAATGATCAAAACATCACCTTCAAACCTTTCCGGATTATTCATTCCAGGGCCTCCAATCGTCTGGTTTTTTCAGCTTGTTGGTTTTCACGCTTTTCCCGGGCCAACGCAGTCAGCCGCCCCGACTCCGCATCCATCTGATCCCGTTCAGGGGAGATCACATAACCGATGGGGTTGTATTGGGTATCGGGCCTTTGGGCCTGGGCGCCAATTCGGGCGATGGTGGTTTGCACGGCGCTTTGGAGAAACAGCTCGAACTGATGGTGGCTGTAATCCATATTCAGCAGCGCCCCGTTTTGCTCCAAGCCGATGATGGGGTGGTGGAGAATGGCGTGGTGGCGAATCAGGGAGGTGAGCATGCGGATGTGCAGATTTTGGTTGGTGTTGATCTCACTGATCACAAAGGGGGCCACCAGCCGGTCTGAAAGCATATAGTGGCCCCGGCGAATGTAGCGGGTGCGTTCGATAAACCGCTGATAGACGCTTTTGCCGTGGGCCCGGTCGATGGGGCTGTAGGCCATGAGCAGCACCGCATCGGCTGAAACCAGCCTGGCATGGTGCTGAACAAAAAAATCCTCCTTGCCACCGATGATACAGGCATACTCTTCTACCGGGGCGTGGTGGGTCGGGCAGAGGTCACAGGCGATACATCGGGCGATCTTTTCTTCTGTGAGATCAATCACATCGAAGGCAACGTCCGCATTTTTTGACTGTTCGATATAGCGCTGAACGTACGCCTGCCCCCTTTTATCGGCGCTATCCTGAACGATCCAGATGCCCACGCGCACCGGCTCCTTCATGCGCCATTTGACCCCCTCACTCAAAGCACCAGCCACCCGTGCCAGACGCTTACCGCTGCCGATGGCGGTGTTGAGGCCGTAGCTGTCCTTCCACACCGTGCCCACATCCCCCGCTTGCAGGGTGCCGCCATATTGGGCGGTGGTTTCGGCGGAGTTGCCCAGAGCCAGCATGTTGAGGTTGGATAGATCGATGATCTGATAGATCAGGGAGGTTTCCTGGCCCCCATTGCGCTTGGCCCCGACACTCACCCCGGCATAGACCCGCCCCTGACAGTGACGTTTGAGATCGGGATCGTGGCGAAGGAGTTCGATAAATTCGTGGAGCAGGGAGGAGCGGTCGCCAAAATAGACCGGGCCTGAAATCAACAAAGCGTCCGCCGCCAGCACCACCTGCTTGAGTTGATCGATGTTTTTCGGCTCACCGCTCATGGGAAAGTGCGACGCCAGCCCCACATGTCGAATCCGGGCCCCTTCCTGGCAGGCCCCCCACAACGCCGCAGCCAACCCCGCCTCGGAGTTGGAAAGCCCTTTGTCACCAGGGTTTTTTCGTAAATTACGGTAGATCATGTCGAAGGGGAGATTTTCTTTGCGACCAGCTGCGAGAAACGCCTCCACCTGAAAGGCGCTCTGCTCCTTGAGATAGTCCACCAGCGCTTCCTGGCTCTTCAGCTCCTGAATCTCTTCGACCAGAGCGTCACTGCCCCGTCCGAAACGGGCGTTACGCAGGGAGCCGACAACCCCAAGAATCGTGACATTTTTCCGTGACATGGTGGGAGTCCTGGTCCAAAATTTTTATTGGATCCTCTTAAGAATCCAATATTTGCGGGCCAACCTGGATGGTGCGTCAGAGAGCACCACAACGCCCAGGCATCACCGAAAGGCCCAGGAGTGGTTCGGATCCGGTGACGGAATCGACCTCAAAAGGCGGCATAACGAAAGAGTTGCAGATCACTCGCGGCCAGTACAAAAAAATGGATATGGACAGCCAACGTCGTGACCATGATCGTCAACCAAAAGATATAATGAACCAGATAGCGCATGGGTTTTCCTCGTGTGCCACGCCATGTTAACCCGCCTTCACGAACGGACACAACGCCTCTTTCCGCTTGGTTTTTTCAAGCCAAGCCTGCCTCCGCTGCTGGCTGCCCTGGCGACGGTTCTGGGGGGGATTCTCCTGCTGCCCCATGTCGCCCTTCCCTTTATCACCACCTATGCCGAACGCACGGATGATCACCTGCGCAGCGCCTGGCATGTGGAGAGGCTGGTGCATCGCTTCAAACCCCGGGGAGAGGCCAACGTCATCATACTGGGGGGCTCCCAGGTGATGCAGGGATTTCCATCCTCCGAAAGGATGGCTGAGATCTATCAACAGCGCTACCGGGAGCAAGTAAGGTTTTTGGAGGTGGGCTACAGCTTTCAGAGTATCGCCTCCTACTTGCAAATTTTGACTTATCTCGATATCAACGAAAACAGCGTGGTCTTTCTACACACCGCTCCCTCCAAATTTTCCACCCAGGGGCTCAACACCGACTGCCACGTCACCCGCCACCCGACCCTTTATAGCGACGACTATTTTGCGCTGACCGGGGAAAGTTTTGACCTCGCCTGCCGATTCCGAAAATATTCCCAGCTGCTCTACCGCTTTCACGATGCGGTACGGATTTTTGCCCGCCGGCAACTGCTGCAGTGGCAGGGCAAACCCCTCCCCCCGGCGATTCGGTTTGATAAATTTGGCGGTGAAAAAGCCTACCTCGCCGATCCGATCCAATGGGTCCGCAACAAGATCAGCCTCAACCTGGAACAGGAAGCCCAGGCAAAAGCAGAGCCAGAAGCCCCCCGCCCCCCCGATTTCAACCAAAATAAACGCAACCTGCTGGAAGACAAGACGAAAAACGTTTTTCCAGCGGCCAAGAAGAACCAAGAGACCAAAACAGCTCATGGGGAGCCCGCCAAAAAACCCTCCCCGGCTGAAATAAGGGAGGAAGCCGCCCAACGGGCCATCCGGCTTTTCCAAACCGCCATCGACTATCTGCGCTCCAAAGGGGCTCGGGTGGTGCTCTTCACCATGCCCTACAATCCCGGCTTTCCCAACGGCATGCCCGGCTACCACCCCTCCAGCCACCAAAACCATCCCCGGATTTCCCAATGGCTGACCCACCGGCTGCCGAAAAAAAGCCTGGCTGCGGATATCGGCTTCAATGTGGACAAAAAAACCCGCAACCCCGGATTGAGTCAGCTGTTTTTGGATCGAGTGGCACAACTCCCAGCCCCCTTTCACCCCTTCCAGGTGGAGAGCCTCACCGCCTCGGATTTTTATGACTCCTCCCACATGATCCGCTCCGGACGGGAAAAGTTCATGCCCGATTTTATGGAGGTGGTGAAGAGGGAAATAGCTGCCCGAACCGGATCGACTGACAACGGGGCAATAAACGGGAGAGCACCCCCCAAGCCCCCAAGCCAGATCAAAGATGAGACCCCTCAGGGAGCACCTCCATGAGGGGCAGCACCATCAACTGGAAGGCCTACGCCATCACGGTGGTGTCGGTGTTGCTGGTTCTGGCCATTCTGCTGGGGCAGAGCCCAAGCGATGTGGTGACCCTTTCCCATCCTGTGCCTGCCGCCTTTGAACTGGATCGAAAGGGAAGTAGGACAAGCGCCTTTATCAACCATCAGGTTTTCCCCAAGCTCGCCCTCTCCCTGGAACTCAAAGGCCAAGCCCAGGTGACGGTAGGGCAGAAAAAATTTCAGCTGGGCCCCACCTCCCCCCTCTGCAAACCCGCCGAGGCCGGATTCCACGCCTGCCGTATGGTGGTCAAAACCTCTACCAAAGAGTCCCCCCTCCTGTTTAGCTCCAATAAGGGCGCCTCGATCCAATATTTTCAGTGGACCCTGGTCAAATTCAAGCGCCAATCCACCCTTTCAGGCACCCTCTTTGAGCCTGGAGCCATGGGTTGGCTGGCGGGAGGGATGGGGGGATTGCTGCTCTTCGTTCTGCTGGCCCATCAGAGCCCCGGCCTCTCCCAATGGGGGCTGATCGGGGCAGCGGTGCTCTTTCTGTATTTGAATGACGGGATCTTTACCGGAATTTTGCTGGTTTATCTCCTGGCGCTCTATCTTTTACGCCACCAGGTGAACGATGGCCGTGGCGGGCTTGGGCGACTCTTTGTGCTGGTTGTCTCCGCGATCGCTTTTCTGCTGCTCTTTAAATATGGCAAGGCAGGCATCTATGGGGTGTTTGCCGATCCGGGGGGATTCAATCTCCTCATGCCGGTGGGGATTTCCTATTTCATCATCCGTCTGGTGGACACCCTGCTGCGTTGGTTTCGCGGACAAAATCGCGAGGTCACCCTGCGGGAATTTTTTTGTTTCATCCTCTTCCCCGGCACCCTGGTGGCAGGCCCGGTGGAAAATATTCGGGATTTTTATCAAAAACGGCTCACCAAAATCACCGCCGACGACTATGCCTACGGCCTGTCCCGCATCTTTTTGGGCCTGTTCAAAAAAGTGGTGATCGCCGACGCCTTTCTCTACAAGGTGATGGCTGGGGGGAGTTTCATGTCCTGGATGTGGGGGGATAAAACCCACAATCTGGTCAATCATCTGATCTTTGACCCCCAAGGGGCCTCCCTGGATAAAATCGCCGCCTTTGCCCTGGTGGGGCTGCTCTTTGCCTACATTGATTTTTCCAGCTATTCGGATATGGCCATCGGTTTTTCCCGCTTGCTGGGATTCCGGATTCGGGAAAACTTTAACTGGCCCATTTTGGCCGCCAACCTCCGGGACTACTGGAAGAGATGGCACATTTCCCTCTCCGACTGGGCCTTCCAAAACATTTTTTTCCCTCTGATGATTCAAATTCGCAGCCCCTACCCGCCCCTTTTCGTCACCATGCTGACCATCGGCCTGTGGCACGCCTTCAACCTTTCCTGGTTTTCCTGGGCCATTCACCACGGCATCGGCATGACCCTGGTCGCCTGGCTGCAAAAGCATTTAAAAACCCCCAAAGCCGTGCTGTTTTGGCTGAGGCCCGTCAGAACCGCCCTCACCCTTCAGTTCGCTTCCATGGGCTTTTTGTTCGTTTATTTCAACGACTATGCCATCGCCGCCAC
The DNA here is from genome assembly GCA_015232395.1 of Magnetococcales bacterium. Classification (NCBI taxonomy): domain Bacteria; kingdom Pseudomonadati; phylum Pseudomonadota; class Magnetococcia; order Magnetococcales; species Magnetococcales bacterium. Next base: position 5,431 of record JADFZT010000027.1, read on the forward strand.
CCTCTACAGCCGCTATTGGCTGGGAATTTTTGAGCTGCTGACGCCATTTTAATGGGAGAAGGATGTTGATGATGACCGCTTCCTGCTACCATTCCTTCAGGCCTATGGCTGCCCCCCCTCTTGGCCCCAAAGCCATGGCCCTAACGGCGTTTTATGATCTGACGGGAACCCAACCGCCTCCCCTGGATTCCAAAGGAGGGTGGAGCCCCGCCAGGGTGATTGCCGGGAAAAATCGGGATCACCCCCAACAGTCGCGCCATCTCATATCATCGAGCACCCCCATCGGGAGCGCCCCATGAATCGGCTGACATTGGCCCATGTGGATCTGAAAAAGCGGCTTTGGTTACATGGGCTGACTGGCTTGGCGGTGGTTTTTCTCACCTTTTACGGCAAGGTGGTCTGCCCCTTCATCGACACCCTGACGGTGGTGCGGGTGGCCGCCGGGCTTGGGGTGGTCTGGATCTTTCAAATTTTTGTCCGGGAGTGGCTCTATCGCTGGCTGCCCCGCCGGTTTCCCAACACCCACCCCGCCCGACAGGGATTTCATGGCTCGGTGATCGCCTGGCTTCTCTCCGGTATCGCCGCTTCAATCCTCCACGGCACACTCTATCCCGGTTTTCACTGGGCCAGCCACCTGAAGCTCCTCTCCGGTTATTGGGGGTTGGGAGCGGGCATCCTCTCCCAGCTGGAATATGTGATCCTGGAAAATCATTTTCGCACGCTGGAAAAACGGGGCATCCCCTTGGGAATGGAGCGGATTGCCCGCCGCCTGATGGAGGGCTTTTTTCTCTTCACCCTGGTGCCGGCCATGATGATGGTGCTCATGAGCTTTCGCTTCGTCTATGAAGGGTATACCCACCGGGCTGCGGCCTTTGAGGTGCTTTTTCTGGGAACCATTTTTGTCCTGGCCGGGCTCAGCGTCTCCTGGCTCTATGGTCGCGCACTGCGCAAGGATTGCGACCATCTGCTTCAAGTTGTGGAAGATGTCTCCATGGGCCACTTTCAGGTGGAGGTGGATCTGACCCGGGGGGACGAACTGGGGCGGGTGGCGGCAGGGATCCAGGAGATGGCCCAGGGGTTGGCCCAGCGGGAGCGCATTCGGGAAGCGTTTGGCCGTTTTGTCAATCCGGAGGTGGCCGAATCCTTTATCAAAAACTATGCCCAGACCGGCCTGGAGGGGGCTGTCAAGCTCGGCGGCAAACGTCAACAGGTAGCGATTTTGATGGCAGATATCCGCCACTTTACCCCCCTGTCGGAAACGATGCCCCCGGAAGCCCTGACCGGCCTGCTCAACAGCTATTTTTTGGAAATGGTCGCAGCCATCCAGGCCCATGGGGGGATGGTGGATAAATTTATCGGTGATGCGGTGATGGCGGTGTTTGGTTTGACTCCGGGGCGTGAAGATTTTCCGGGAGATGCGGTGGCGGCGGCCCTGGAGATGCGACAACGCCTGGAACAGTTCAACTGGGGGCGCCACAACCTGGGGGAAGCGCCCATTGAAAACGGCATCGGCATTCATCTGGGAGAGGTGGTCGCAGGCTATATCGGCAGTCCGGACCGGCTGGAATTTACCATTATCGGCCACTCGGTCAACCTGGCCGCCCGCATTGAGGGCCGCTCCAAGCCCCCCAACCCCCCCATTCTCTTCAGCCAGGCGATGGCAGACCATCTGGGGGATCGATTTACCCTGCGGGAGGTGGAGACCACCCAGCTCAAAGGCATCACCGGCACCACCACTCTCTATACGGTGGAGGTTTAACCCCTGACCTCCAATGAGCTAAAGTATAAAGTGATCGAAATGCGGGTTAGCCGGATCGATCCTGATCCCGACACGGTCAGCCATGGGCCGGGTCAGAAAGGTATCGCCAAGATGGCCTGTTTTAACCTAAATCCGGCAGTTGGGCGTGTGTGGCTGGTGCACAATATTGGTTCGCATAGTGAATTGGGAGAAATCGCTGTCACCTGATTGGTCACAAGACTTTCTCCCGATTTGCTTGGTGGATCAAGAGGCTGGGGGCATGTACGTACGCCCAACTGCCGGATTTAGGTTTAACCAAGGATGGACGACATCATGACCACTCCTGACACGACGCAAGGGGATCATCCAGGTCAGAGCGGGGATCGATCTGCGACCCCGGAGGGATTCCCTCTGGTTCGAATTGCCTGGTTGGCGATCGCTTACGCCCTGATCGGCAAGGCAAGCCTGGAATTGGCCATTCCACCGGGCTATGCGACGGCGATTTTCCCCCCTTCGGGACTCGCTTTGGCAGCTCTCTTGATCTGGGGGTGGCGATGCTGGCCCGGGGTGTTTTTGGGCTCCACCCTTTTGAATCTCTGGGTAGCGCTCTCCGGGGGAGGCACTCTCACCGGGATGGGAACCCTGGTCGCCATGGGAATTGCCATGGGCTCCTCCCTACAGGCCTTGGTCTCCGCCTATCTGGTCAGGCGCTTTGTCGGCTTTCCCACCCCCCTGGCCCATGAAAAACAGATCATCCGTTTTATTTTCCTCTCAGGCCCTCTCAGCTGCCTCATAGCCGCGACCGTTGGTGCGGGGGTTCTCTGGGGCTCTGGTACGGTGCCCACGGCCCATCTTTTCTCCACCTGGTGGACCTGGTGGGTGGGAGATACCTTGGGCATCATTTTGATCACGGTGTTGATCTTCTGTTTCGTTGCGGAACCGAAACGTATCTGGCGAAGTCGCCGGGTATCGGTGGCGGTACCGTTATTGGTCCTGATGACCCTGGTGACCACCCTGTTTTTTCGAGTCAGTGACTGGGAAAACACCCGTATCCGGCTGACCTTTGAAAATCAGGCTGATCACCTGGCCTACAACCTGGAAGTCATCTTTCGAGGTTATCTGCAATCCATTCAATCCATCGAACGTTTTTACGCCAGCTCCACCCATGTCGATCCCGAGGAGTTCCGTGTTTTCACCAGTGACACCTTTAAAATGTTTCCGGGCATCCAGGCGCTGGAGTGGATCCCCCGGGTACGGGATGAGGATCGCCTGGCTTTTGAGAAAAAGGCCTCCAGTGAAGGGTTTCCAGGATTCCAAATCCGGGAGCAACAAGCCCAGGGGGTGATGGTGCCAGCCCTGAAACGGGAGGAATATTTTCCGGTCCATTATGTTGAACCTCTCCCTGGCAATGAAAAGGCGGTGGGTTTCGACATCGCCTCCAATCCCACCCGTAAAGCGGCCCTTGATTTGGCTAGGGACAGTGGTCAAATGGTCGCCAGCGGTCGTATCACCCTGGTTCAGGAAAATCAGAAAAAGCATGGATTTCTGGTTTTTCAGCCCATCTACACCGGAGAAAGCCCCCCCCAGAGCATCGATCAACGCCGAAAACAGTTGCATGGGTTTGCCCTGGGCGTTTTCCGTATTGAGGATATGATGCGCTCGGCTCTGGAAGAACTGGTGCGAGAGGATATTCAGATCCGCTTCCTGGACAAAAGTGCTCCGGCTGCGTCCCAAGACCTGCTCCATGAGGTCGGTTTTGAGGAGCCGGTGGCCTTTGACGGTTTTTCATTTGACCATCCTTTTGACATGGCCGGTCGCCAGTGGGTGCTGCAATTTTCCATTGATCAGCGTTACACCTCCCGCATGAGTAGTGACTACCCCTGGTTGGTGATGACAGGGGGGCTGGTGGTGAGTGGCTTGTTTGGCATTTTTCTACTGATATTGACAGGCCGCACCTCCCGCATCGCAGAGCTGGTTCAAGAGCGCACCGCCCAGCTGAAAGACAGTGAATCCCGCACCACCGCGATTGTACAGTCGGCGGTTGACTGTATCATCACCATCGATGAATTCGGCCTCATCGAATCGGTCAATCTCGCAGTCTGTCGGCTTTTTGGCTATACCGAAAAAGAGATGATCGGCCAAAACATCAAGATGCTCATGCCCTCCCCCCACCACGAAAATCACGATCTCTACCTGCAACGCTACCGGGAATCCGGCCAAGCACGGATTGTGGGCTTGTCCCGGGAAGTGGAAGGACTGGCAGCAGACGGCACGCTGATTCCCCTGGAACTGTCGGTCAGCGATATCAAGCTGGCCCAACGGCGTATTTTTACCGGCATTCTCCACGACCTGACGGAACGCAAAAAAGCCGACAAGCTAAAGAGTGAATTTGTCTCCACCGTCAGCCACGAACTACGCACCCCCCTCACCTCCATCCAAGGCTCCCTGGGGCTGATCAAGGGCGGGGTGGGGGGAGAGCTGCCCAGCAAGGTCACCACCCTGGTGGAAGTCGCCCACCGCAACTGTGATCGTCTGGTACGGCTCATCAACGATATTCTCGATCTGGAAAAGATCGAAGCGGGGAAGATGACCTTCAAACTGGAGGTACTGGCGCTCTCTCCCCTGATCCACCACGCCCTGGAGTCCAACCAGGCCTATGGGGACAAACACGGTGTCAGCCTCACTCTCCAGGAAGATCTCACTGATGCTCAGGTCAGCGTGGATGAGGATCGATTGGCCCAGGTGATGGCCAATCTGCTTTCCAACGCCGTCAAGTTTTCCCCCAAAGGGGCCTCGGTGGACATTGCCATCCATCGGGAGGGAGGCTGGGTCAAGGTCAGTGTACGGGACTACGGTGAAGGGGTTCCGGAAGCATTTCAGGACAAACTATTCCAAAAATTCAGTCAGGCGGATGCGGGTAATACCCGCAAAACCGGTGGGACGGGTTTGGGGCTTTCCATCAGCAAGGTGATCGTCGAACGCATGGGGGGGAACATTGGTTTTGATACCGAACCTGGTCGTGGCACCACCTTTTATTTTTCGCTGCCGGAATTTTGCCCCCCCCCTTCCTCCGGCTCCCACCTCTCCAAACCTCTCACCCACCCCCTGGCACGGGTGTTGATCTGTGAAGATGAACCGGATATTGCCCGGACGTTGGGCATGATGCTGGCCAACGACGGCTATGAAACCGACATCGCCATGAGCGCTGCCCAGGCCCGGGAGCTGCTGGGGAAAAACAGCTATCAGGCCATGACCCTCGATCTGATGCTGCCGGATCAAAACGGGCTTGCCCTGCTCAAAGAGCTGCGAGAGGCGCCCGCTACCCGGAACCTACCGGTGGTGGTGGTTTCCGCCTGGGTGGATCAGATGAAGCAGGAGGTGAACGGCAACGCCATCAACGTGACGGACTGGTTGGTCAAACCCCTGGATGCCGGTAGGCTCAAGCAGGCCATTGCCCACGCCTGTGGCGCGCACACGGCCAAACGCCGGATTTTGCACATTGAGGATGATCATTCGCTGTTTGAGGTGGTGCAGTCGCTGTTGTTGACTGTGGGAGAGGTGGAGGGCGCTTTTTCACTTGCCGAAGCCCGGGAAAAACTGGAAGCTGGCCCCTATGATCTCATTTTGCTGGATCTCACCCTGCCGGACGGCTCGGGTGTGGAGCTGCTTCCCTGGCTGCGGGATCGTTTTGGGGAGACCCCGGTGGTGATTTTTTCCGGTAGTGAAGTGGACTCGGAGCTGGCCCAAACGGTCAGCACCACCCTGGTTAAATCCCGTACCTCCAATGGGACCTTGTTGAAGACCATCGAAAAATGGCTCCAAAAAAAAGCGCCATCGTCCGGGAATGGTGACAACACGCCCTGACGCCCCCTGAGCCTGACTTTAGGCAAAGTTTGGAATGGACGACACTTACAATCAAGGAGAACGCCCGGCATGAGCAAATCCCTGGAGCGTATTTTATATGCAGAAGATGAGCCGGACATACAGGAAGTAGCGGGTTTGGCTTTGGAAGCGGTGGGGGGATTTACCCTCAAGATTTGCGATAACGGCCAGATTGCGGTGGATGCGGTGGGGGATTTTCAACCGGACCTGCTGCTGTTGGATGTGATGATGCCCACCATGGATGGCCCATCCGCCCTGAAAGCGATCCGCTCACTCCCCGGCTACGAAAACCTCCCGGCGATCTTCATGACCGCCAAGGTCCAGCCCAACGAGGTGGGAGAGTACAAGGCGATGGGTGCCCTGGATGTGATCCCCAAACCTTTCGACCCCATGACCCTGGCCGATACGGTGCGGGAGATCTGGGAGCGGGGCCAGGGGTAGCGGGTCTCGCACCAACTCGCCTGGTGGATGGTGGGAGCTGTCTTGCCCGTAGTTTCCTTATAGCAGTTCTACCTCAAAATTGGACACTCTTTCCTGACTCGTCATCCCCGCGAACGCGGGGATCCAGGGAGCTGATAATGACCCTCAAGGAAAAACCAAATCTTCAAGAAAGACCTGTGTTTGGCTGAAAGTGATACAAAATTTGGAAAGGTTCGTGCCAGACACTCTGGATTCCCGCATTCGCGGGAATGACAGCAAAAGTGCAACGGCATATGTCCAGTTCTTGATTCGAATGCTATATCTCTGAAATCATGCAAAACCTCACCGCACACCCCACCCTGGACTTCAATCACGAACCACAAAGGGGTGATCCAAACCTGCCAGGATCACTTGTTCAAGTGCTTTCGGTGTAACAAAACAAAGCCCGGGAATACCCATTGATTTCCTGAACTTTTCAACCCGGTTGATCTGGATGCCGTCAGAAAAATGCCCCGACCTCCCTGGGATGGCTTCATTTTCCGCATTCCCTCTCCATCTGCCACCTCCAACACCCTGTCAGGCCAATGGAGTTCCCTGTTTAATCGACAAAACTCCCCGTTTGATCGGTAGAGAATGACGGGCAATCGTGACTGTAAAATTCAATCTACTGAACATCATTCATGTAAAGAGATATCGAGAAGTGACCGTTGAAAATGAGTGCCGTTGGACGTATATTTCTGTTGACGAAATGTTTACTTATGCGCTGGCAATGTGCACCCTGAAGGGTGACCATTGATCCGACGTGGATGGATGGATTCATAACCTGCTCACCCAGGCTACGAAAGAACCACTGGCGGCCTCCGATGATGTTTGACGAAGAGACTCAAAAAGCGCTGCTGGAAGAGTTCCTCTCGGAAAATCGAGAGGCTTTGGGGCGCATTGAGCAGGGGCTGCTGCATCTGGAGAGCGATCCGGGCAACCGGGAACAGCTCAACTCCGTCTTCCGGGACATGCATACCGTCAAGGGCAACTGCCGGATGATGGGGTTCGAGGCTCTGGAAGAGCTGACCCACGCCGCCGAAACCCTCCTTGATCTCCTCCGGGAAGATCGCCTTGCCATCAACCAGCAAATCGGCTCCATCCTCCTGAAAGTGCTCGATTCGGTACGGGCCACCCTGGAAACCATCCACGCCAGCGGTTCCGAAGGGGAGGTGGACTTTACCCGGCAAATCGAAGCTCTCGCCCAAATTCAAGGCCAAGCCGATCCAGAAAGCCCCTTTCACAGCGAAGCCGATCCAGAAGGCGCCGAATTGGATCTGGGCTCACCCGATGACGCCCTCTCATCCGACCCAACCCATGATGAGACTGACGAGTCATCTGATGGTGGGGAAGATATGGCGGTGGATCCGGCTCTGCCATCCCCCCCATCCGGAACTGAAAACAGCGGCGTTATCTCCCAAACAAAGCTCGAATCCATCCGCCTCTCCATCGACCGCCTGGACGACTTGATGAACCAGGTGGGCGAACTGGGAGCCACCTTCAATCAGCTCAAATATACCCTCAAAAACAGACCCGACCAGGTGGACCAAAATCTGGAAGGGATGGGACAGCTGATCCATCAACTGCAAGGGGATGTGCTGCAATATCGAATGCAGCCCATCGGCCGGATCTGGGACAGCTACCATCGCCTGGTTCGGGATCTGGCGGTGGATACCGGCAAAAAAGTGCTCCTGGAGTTGGTGGGGGAAGAGACCGAAGTGGATCGCAACGTCCTCCTCTCCATCAAGGATCTGTTGGGACACTTGATCCGCAACGCCGTGGATCACGGAATTGAATCCCCGGAAACCCGGGTAGAGAAAGGCAAATCACCCATTGGCAGCGTCGTGCTTTCCGCCGAACAAAAACACGGCCAGATCCATCTCGAAATCCGCGACGACGGCCAAGGGATCAATGAGGTCAAAGTTAAGGAAAAAGCCATCTTCCAGGGGTTGATCAGCCCTGAAGAGGCCGCAGAGATGGCCAAGCCCGAGCTGCTGAAGCTCATCATGGCCCCAGGCTTTTCCACCGCCCAGGAGGTGAGCAAAATATCCGGGCGGGGAACCGGCATGGATGTGGTGCAGGCAGCCATCGACAAGGTCGGCGGCAATCTCACCATCTTCAGCACCCCGGGCCAAGGCTCCCGGTTTCTCCTGCGCATTCCCCAAACCATGGCCATCGTGCCGGTACTGCTGGTGACCGGTGGCGGGGAGACCTATGCCGCGCCCCAAAGCAACATCGTCGAACTGGTCTCTTATTTTGGCCCGGATATTCGAAAACATGTCGAAGGCAAAATGCAAACCCCCATGGTCCAGGTGCGGGATAAGCTCCTGCCCCTGATTCCCCTGGAGCGCGCCCTGGCCCGGAGAGGCCATCAGCGCAGCAGCAGCCGGGAGCTTGAACGCATTCTCAAAAAATCCGAACTCCATGTGGTGATCCTCCACGCCGAAGAGGTCCATTTTGGTCTGGAAGTGGTCGAAATTTTGGAACCGGCCAGCCTCGTCATCAAACCTCTGAACCGAATTTTTGCCCATGTCCCCATCCTGTCAGGCACGGCCGTACTTGCCGATGGATCGGTCACTTTTCTTTTGAGTGTGACAGAGCTGATCAAAGATCTGGACAATTGACGGTCGATACGACCTGAAGCAGAATCAACTTGCATCGAAAACCAATCAAAACGGGGCTTAAAGAGATGGCCCGCAACGCCATAAGGGAGGAGTGGAATGGATAAGAAGACCGCCATGATCGTGGATGACAGTAGTCTGGCACGGATGATGGTGCGCAAAATTTTTGCCACCAACTTTAAGGAATGGAACCTCATCGAAGCCAAAAACGGCGATGAGGCCCTGAACAAAATTTCCGAGGTCAGCCTGGACCTGGCCCTGATCGATTTTAACATGCCCGGCATGAACGGTATCGAGCTGGCTGAAAAATTGATGACCCAAAAAACCGACGTTGTCATCCATCTGGTGACGGCCAACATTCAGGAACGCATGCGCATGCGGGCTGAATCCATGGGGATCGGTTTCATCAAAAAGCCCGTCTCCGTGGATAAAATCAAAACCATACTGCCCACTGCCTGACCTCCCCGGATTTTTTAGGCCTGGTTTCCCTGTTTTTGTTTCCATCAGGATGAAACGCCATGTCCGACCTGACTGAGCTGGAATGTGACCTGCTGACCGAGGCCTTCAACATCGGCCTGGGAGCGGGCTCTGCGGCCTTGAGTGAACTCCTGGGGGAGGAAATATTGGTCACGGTCCCTTCCCTCTCCATCCAGCCAAAACGCCCGGTTATCGACCATTTTGCCGTTCTTTTCGATGAGCGGACCCACACCATTCGCCAGACCTTTTTCAGTCCCGAAAATGAAACCCTCTTTTCCGGGGATGCGTTTTTATTTATCTCCGAAAAAAGCAGCCGCGCTTTGACTGAATTTTTGACCGACTCCCAAATCCCCGAGGAGGAGGTGCTGACGGAACTGGGCAACATCGTGCTTCACGCCTGTCTGGGCAGCCTCGCCAACATGCTCGACACGGAATTGGAGTCGGACATTCCCGTCGTCCACATGCATCGCACCTCCGACATTCTGGTCAGGATGGTGCGCAATGATGCCGAGTCTCAAGCTGAAGAGGAGATGTCGACTGCTGACCGGGAACGGCGCAACCTCTCTGAAGATCAGGATCCGGTGTTGCTGTTGGGTCTGCATTTTAAAACGGCAGAGCGGGAAATCGATGGTGATGTGATGCTGTTTCTGGAACTGGCCAAACTGGCTGAACTGAAAAAACAGATCGGTACTGCCTTAAAAAAGCTGTCCCTGCCATGAACATGTTACAGCCGATCCATCAACCTCTCACAAATGAGAAAAAAACAATGTTTAAACTCAATGAGTTGGAAGAGGATGCCCTGAAAGAGTTTTTCAACATGGGGCTGGGCATGGCAGCGGATTCCTTGAGCCAGATGGTGGATAACGAGGTCCTCCTCTCCCTTCCCCAACTCAAGGTGGTGCCTTACGAAGAAGCGGTGCAGATGCTGGTTGAAAACGAAGAGGAAAAGCTGGTCGCCGTGCGGCAAAACTTCCAAGGCGAACTGGCCGGAACCGCCCTCTTGATTTTTCCCGGCGCCGAAAGCCTGGAGTTGGTGCGCACCCTGTTGAATGAAGAGATGCCTCTGGAAGTGCTCACGGAGATTGAACAGGAGACTCTGCTGGATGTGGGTAATGTCATCCTGAACGCCTTTCTGGAGAGCTTTACCCAGATGATGACGGTGGATTTTGAGTTTGAATCCGCTGAATTTTTAAAAGGCAGCTCCCGATTTCTCCTGGATGTCACCTCCCACCTGGCCCAACAAAGACAAACCCTCATGGCTGGGGCCGATGGCCAAAAAGAGCAGGCCTTTGTGTTGATGATGGATTTCAAGACCAGCGATGAAGAAAAAAAACAGCACACCCTGAGCGGTTTTGTGGTCTTGCTCTTCACTCAAAAAGCGATGGAAATATTAAAACGGGAACTGGAAGTTATTCTCTCGGAACTATAATATCCTTCAGGCTTTTATCCGCCGATTGATATTTGGGAGCGCCCGCAGCAAAGGGATAGATGTGGAATCATGAGTGATTTGGACAAAAGATTGCTGCAGAGGGCTTTGGAGGTCAATGCTGTCGGCATCATTCTCCTGGACCAGGAGAGGGATGTCGTTTTTTGGAACGAATGGATGGAAAAGGGCTCTCAACTGGCTCGGGAAGAGGTGTTGGGTCGGCCTTTTCTGGCAATCTTTCCGGAGCTGGACAATTCCCGTATTGCCAGAGCTGTTGAGAGCGCCCTGAATGCCGGGCTGCCCACCATGCTCTCCCATCGCCTCAACCCCACCCCCTTTCCCCTCTATACCGCCTCGGAAAAAAGCACCGACGGCTCCCGCATGAGCCAGATGGTGACGATCAAAGCGATCCGCAACCAGGACATGGAACGCTTTTGCATCATTCAGATCCAGGACATCACCAACACCGTCTCCCGGGAAAATCTGCTGCGCAATCAGGCCAGGGAACTCCAATCCGCCAAAGAGTCCGCCCAGGAAGCCAATCGAGCCAAAAGCGATTTTTTGGCCAATATGAGCCACGAAATTCGCACCCCCATGAACGCCGTCATCGGACTGGCACACTTGTCCCTCAAGACCAATCTGGATGACAAACAGCGGGATTATATCAGCAAGATTCACCTTTCAGCCCGTTCGCTCCTGGGCATCATCAACGATATCCTCGATTTTTCCAAAATCGAAGCTGGCAAGCTTTCCATGGAGTCGGTCCCCTTTCATCTGGATGACGTGCTCAACAATGTCGCCGACCTGGTCTCCATGAAGTCCGATGAAAAAGGGTTGGAGGTCAGTTTTCATGTGGACAAGGGGGTGCCTCTGAACCTGATCGGTGATCCCCTGAGGCTGGGTCAAGTTTTGATCAACCTGACCAACAATGCGGTCAAGTTTACCCAAAAGGGCAACATCGTTCTGTCGGTCCACCTCAGGGAGATGGCTGATTTTCGGGTCGCCCTCCATTTTCAGGTGTGCGATACCGGCATCGGTATGACCGAAGAGCAGGTTGGTCGGCTTTTTACCGCTTTTTCCCAGGCAGACTCTTCCACCACCCGGCGCTTTGGCGGCACGGGGCTGGGGCTCACCATCTGTAAGCGCCTGGTGGAAATGATGGATGGGCGGGTGTGGGTGGACTCCACCCCCGGGGAAGGCTCCACCTTTCACTTTACCGCCTTCTTTTCCAGAAAAGACAACGACCGTCGTCGGTTTCGCCTCCCTTCGGTCAAGCTGGTGGGTTTGCGGGTTTTGGTGGCTGACGACAACCTTATCTCCCGGGAAATTCTGCAAAAAACCCTGGAATCCTTCTCCTTCCGTGTGACCCTGGCGGCTTCCGGAGAGGAAGCCCTTTTTGAGTTGGAGCGCTCTTACACCAACAACCAACCCTTCAAACTGGTATTTCTCGATTGGAAGATGGGCGAATTGGATGGCGTGAAGACTGCCAAGGAAATCTCCCGGCGATTCCCGGAGGTAACGATCCCCAAGATCGTCATGGTGACCGCCTACTCCCGGGAGGATGTCCTCCTCGCAGCCTCCGGCGCCGGTATCGACCTTTTCCTCACCAAGCCGGTCAATCTCTCTCTGATGTTCGAAACCGTCATGACGGCCCTGGGTGAGGAGATCCCCCGGAGCCGCATTTCCGATGGCCTGACCGCTGGAAGCCTGAAGAATCTGGCACTCTCTGGAGCCCGCATTTTGCTGGTGGAAGATAACGACATCAATCAGCAGGTGGCCCGGGAGCTGTTGGAAGAGGTGGGGATGATCGTCACCATCGCCAACAACGGCCAAGAGGGTCTGGCAGCAGTGCAATCCCAAGCATTCGACGGGGTGCTGATGGATGTGCAGATGCCGGTGATGGATGGCTATGCCGCTACCCAAGCCATCCGGGCTGAGGAGCGATTCAAGGATCTCCCCATCATCGCCATGACCGCCAACGCCATGGCTGGAGACCGGGAAAAGTGTCTGGCAGTGGGGATGAACGACCACATCGGCAAACCCATCCACCCGCCGACCATGCTGGAAACCATTGCCCGTTTCGTCAAACCCGAAAAGAGTCGGAAAGGCTCCACCGCTCTCGAACCCCCACTCCCAGTGGGTTCCAGCACGACCACACGATCACATTCAGCCAACCCGCCCGACACTCCGGAAGAGACCGCCCTGCCCCCCTCCCTGGACGGCATCGATATGGAAGCGGGGATGCTCAATGTCAATGGCAACCGCAAGCTTTATCTCAAGGTGTTGAGGGATATCCACAATCGAAATCAGGAGACCCTGAAACAGATCCGCGCTGCCTTGGATCGAGGGGCTGCCGATACCGCCCAACGTATGGCCCACACCTTGAAAGGCGTGGCAGGCACCATTGGTGCGATGGAACTCCAGCAGGCGGCCTCTCTTGTGGAACAAGGGGTGACGGAGCCAGAAAATCCAGAATTAAATCTCCTGTTGGAGCGTCTGGATGTCGCTCTGAACCGGATATTGATCGCCCTCTCTCCCCTCGCCACCTCCCCATCTGATCAAGTGAAACCAGCCGCTGCAACAGAAGCTCCCTTGGCAGAGTCTCCCCCCCGCCAGAGTCAGACCAATCCCGCCCCTTCTCTGGATATCGACCGCTTGAGCACCTGTCTCCAAACCCTGAAAACCCTGATCGACGATGGGGATTCGGATGCTCTGGAGTGGATCGGGCCGGTTCAAACACTGCTAAGCGGTAACGAGTTGACCTCTCAAATCGATCAACTGGAGAGCCTGATTGATGAATATGAATTCGACGAAGCGGGAGCGATTTTAGGTCAAATCGTTGAAAAACTGGATTTAAAAATTTAAATCGAGCCAGAAAATCCTGGACTCTTTAAAAACCTATGCGCGACGCAAAGACAGGATGAGATGACTGAAACACTGAACATGCCAGACCGGCAAGGGAGCCAGGAACGCCCCAAAATTCTCATCGTTGATGATGAAAAGGTCAATCTCGACATTCTCATCGACCTGCTGAAACCCCACTACAAAACCGTTGCCGCCAAAAATGGGGAACAGGCGATGAAACGCCTGGAAAAAGCCCCCCTGCCGGATCTGATTCTACTGGATGTGATGATGCCGGGTCTGGATGGTTATGAGGTGTGCAGGCAGATCAAGGAGATACCAGCCATCCGGGACATCCCCATTATTTTTATCACCGCCAAGGCGACGGCGGCGGATGAAACCAAAGGCTTTGACACCGGTGCCGTGGATTATATCGCCAAGCCCTTCAGCCCCAAAGTGGTGCTGGCCCGGGTCAAGACCCACATCGAACTCAAACGCCGGGGGGACATGCTGGAACAGATGGCCATTCTGGACGGCCTCACCGGCATTCCCAACCGCAGGCGTTTTGACCAGGTGCTGCAGGAAGAGTGGGAGCGTTCCCGCCGGTTTGGCCGGCCCTTTGCCGTGATTTTGATGGATATCGACCATTTCAAGCTCTATAACGACCATTATGGCCACGGCCAGGGGGATACCTGCCTGCGTCAGGTAGCCCAAGCCATTAACCAGGCCATGCCGCGCTGTGTCGATCTCGCAGCGCGCTATGGGGGGGAGGAGTTCAGCTGTATCCTGCCGGAAACCCATCACGAAGGGGCCATTGCCGTGGGGGGAAGAATTTTGCAGAGCGTCCGGGATTTGAAAGCGCCCCATGGAAAATCCAAAACCTCTCCCTTCGTTTCGGTCAGCATCGGCATTTCATCCACCATTCCCACCCGGGAGATGACCCCCCAGGAACTACTGGAAGCCGCCGACAAGGCGCTCTATCAGGCCAAGGAAAATGGCCGCAACCAGATGGTTTGCCTGGACTGACGCGGCCAATGCCTGGATGATGGTCGCTCTGGACAAAACATTTCCATACCTGGATCAACCACCGTGTCGAGATGAATAGACCCATCCCTCAAATCCCGGCTGTGGTAATATATCTGGAAAGATTTTTCCAACGCCTTGATTTTCAAGGCTCCAGTTTAGCCGGATGCCCGACAGACCAGCCATGAGCGAGCCCATTCCCCGCATTTTGATCGTCGATGATGAGAAAACCAACATCGATATCCTGGTGGAACTTCTCTCCGATCGCTACAAAACCGTCGTTGCCAAAAACGGCGCACAGGCTCTCAAACGCGCCAACTCCGACAAACCCCCAAATCTGATTCTCCTGGATATCATGATGCCCGGGATGGATGGTTTTGAGGTGTGTGAACGACTGAAACAGGAGCCAACTACAGCAGACATCCCGATCATTTTTATCACCGGAAAATCCGGGGTGGAAAATGAAACCCGGGCGCTGCAGGCAGGTGGGGTGGATTTTATTCGCAAACCCTTCAACCCCGATGTGGTCTTGGCCCGCATCCGTAATCATCTTATTTTTGAACGGCAAAAAAACCACCTGACGGAGCTGAACCAGATTAAAAATCGTTTCCTGGGCATGGCTGCCCACGATCTGCGCAATCCCCTGAACGCCATCTGCGGCTTGAGCGAACTGCTGTTGGAGCTGGATCTGGCGGAGTCGGACCGAAACCGCTATCTGCAAACCATCCACCGGGTGGGCCAGCAGATGCTGGGAACTATCAATGATTTGCTTGATGTTTCTGTCATCGAAAGCGGTCATTTCGATCTGAGCCCCACCCCTGAAGATCTTCGGGAGCTGGCCAGGGATCGCATCGACTTGATCGGGTTTGCAGCGGAAAAAAAGAACATCACCCTCCAGGCCCGGCTGCAAGCCACCCCGATCATCCCCTTTGACTACGACCGCTTGGCCCAGGTCATCGACAATCTGCTCAGCAATGCCATCAAGTTTTCACCACCCGGCTCCGAGGTCACCATTCTGGTTGGAGAGTCCCAAG
The DNA here is from genome assembly GCA_015232395.1 of Magnetococcales bacterium. Classification (NCBI taxonomy): domain Bacteria; kingdom Pseudomonadati; phylum Pseudomonadota; class Magnetococcia; order Magnetococcales; species Magnetococcales bacterium. The sequence continues at coordinate 20,932 of JADFZT010000027.1, forward strand.
GGCGGCTTTTTTTTCGGGTCATGGATCAGGGGCCGGGCATTGACGAGGCGGAGCGGGATAAACTTTTCGGCACCTTCCAAAAACTGACTGCACGCCCCACCGGCAACGAAAAAAGCACTGGATTGGGGCTTGCCATCGTCAAAAAAATTATCGACGCGCATCAGGGGGAAATCCAGGTTGAAAGCCAGCCTGGAAAAGGATCCACATTCAGCGTTTATCTGACTTTGCCTGATAATCAGGGACAGGTTGATTAGGAGAATGAAGCATGGCAGACCCAAAAATACGCTTATTGCTGGTAGAGGATGATGCCCCCCTCAGGCTCATGTATCGCAAAGCCTTTGAGAAGAAGGGCTTTGAGGTGGTTGGTGAGGGAGAAAATGGCCAGGAGGGAATCGCCCTCTTCAAAACCCTGAAGCCTGACATCACCTTGATGGATATCAACATGCCGGTGATGAACGGTATTCACGGGTTAAAGGGTATTTTGAAGGCGGACCCCAAAGCCTTCGTGATCATGCTGACCAGTGAATTCCAGGCTGAACTTTGGGATGAATGCCTCCTGGCGGGTGCTGAATATTATATCCGCAAGGAAACCCCTCTGACTGAAACCCATCGCATCATATTGGAAAACTGGGAAGAACACCTCAGGACCAACGGGCGATGACTGCCCCCCTCCCCCCTCGTCGCCGGGTGTGGGAACCTGGCGCAAGGTACGGAAACTGCCATGACACTCCGACTCTCTCAATATGTTATAGCAGGCCTACCTATAGAATTGGACACTCTTCTCTGACTCGTCATCCCCGCGAAGGCGGGGATCCAGGGAGCTGATGATTGCCCTCAAGAAAAAACAAAATCTTCAGAAAGGCCAGATTTTTACTGAAAGGGGTGCAAGATTTGGAAAGGTTCATGCCAGACACCCTGGATTCCCGCATGCGCGGGAATGACGTCACCGACCCGTTTCGTGACACATTGGGCAAACCTGGATTCCCGCATGCGCGGGAATGACAGCAAAAGTGCAACGACATATGTCCATTTCTTGATTCGAATGGCTATAAGTCCACAGCCTTTGGGATGAGAGTGATGCTGCGATGCTGAAACTGGATGAAATGGAAGAGGATGCGCTCAAGGAGCTTTTCAACCTGAGCCTGGGACGGGCTGCCTCCACCCTGAGTGAAATGGTGGATGCCGAAGTTTCCATTTCGGTTCCCTGCCTGGATTGGGCTGCTCCCAAGGAAGTGGCCAAGCACCTGGGCTCCCTGGCCGGAGCCTCTGTGGGTCTGGTGGCCATGCCCTACCGTTTTGAATTTTCCTCGGAAGAGATCCTGCCGGGGATGGCGGTGCTGCTGATGCGCTATCAGGATGTGGGGCACTTTTTGGATCTACTCTACGGCACGCCCATTCCAGCTGATATGGTCGACCAGGTGGAGGTTGAAGCGATGGAGCAGGTGGGGGATGTGCTACTCTACACCTGCACCAGTTCGTTAAGCGCCTTTTTGCAGTCGGATATCGACAGCGATCCCCCCCGTTATTTAAAAGGGGAGCCCCAATCCCTGCTGGATCATCTGCCCCTCACCAAAACTGAAGAGAGCGATTTAGCCACCACACCTGATCCAGAGGCCCAACTCCTCACCCTCCGGGTGGATTTTGCCATCGTCGAAAAAGAGGTGACCGGCTCCATCATGACCTGGATGGATGGCCGCTGCGTCAAGGGAATGGTGGCAGAGCTGGACCATCTGATCGACGACCACTGCCCATGAGAGCCTCCCCCTTGCCTACCCCCATGATATTTTTACGCCCGCTTTTGACCCTGAGACATTTTTCCTGATGAATGCTCCCCTCAAACTACCTGCCGTACGTCTGGATCCGGGAGAACTTTTCATCGGTACCCGCCCTACGGAAGTCAATACGGTATTGGGCTCCTGTGTTTCGGTGACCATCTTTCATCCCCGCTCCCGTCAGGGGGCCATCAACCACGGGCGCAGGCCGGAGCAAACCTGTGCGCAACCGAATACGGGGTTGAAGGTGTGCCGGGAACTGGGAGACTATGTGGACGGCTCTCTGGAATTCATGCTGGCCTGGTTTGACCGCAACGGGGTCTCTCGAAAAGAGCTGGAGGTCAAGCTGTTCGGGGGGGGGATGATGTTTAATCTGGAAAAGGGTAAACAGTCCAATATCATCTCGGTGGGCAAGCGCAACGTGGATGTCGCCATGCAGTTTATCCGGAAAAATCACCTGCACCTGACCTCCTCGGATGTGGGAGGGCCTTGGGGGCGAGTGATCGTCTTCAACACCGCGACCGGTGAGGTCAAACTGAAACGGGTCCGCAAAACAGTGACCGATATGGAAAACCTCTCCAACATTGGGGTGGATGCCGGGGCTGGGAGATAGGCTGTTTTCCTTCATACCCACCTACCAGGACACTCTGGAGAAGCGAACAGCAGTGAGTCACCCTTGGCGCTTAAGGGCCTGGATGGTGTTTTCCAGGGTGTTGAGGAAGCGGGAGCGATCTTTTTTGCCGAAGCTGGGATTATAGCCTGAAATTTCTCCCGTATCTCTGAGATGGGCGTTGAGATCGCGCATGGCGAGCCCCATACCGATGGAATCTTCGTCAAAGGGCTTTCCCCCGGGACCGATCACCTTGGCCCCTTGCTCCAAACAGCGGGCGGCAAGGGGGATATCTGCCGTGATGGCGATATCCCGGGATCCGACCCGCTCGGCAATCCAGTCATCAGCCTTGTCGAGCCCCCCCTCCACCACAATCCCCTGCACCTTGGGAATGCTGGGCAGGCGCATCCACTGATTGCTCACCAGAATGACCACCAGTTGATGGCGCTGGGCGACCCGAACAATCTCCTCTTTCACGGGGCAGGCGTCCCCATCCACATAAATCTTGATCTCCTGAGCCATATTGATCATTCCATCCGTAAGTGGGGGTTGATTCAACCTAAATCCGGCAGTTGGGCGTGTGTGGCTGGTGCAGAATATTGGTTCGCATAGTGAATTGGGAGAAATCGCCGTCACCTGATTGGTCACAAGACTTTCTCCCGATTTGCTTGGTGGATCAAGAGGCTGGGGCATGTACGTACCCCCAACTGCCGGATTCAGGTTCAACCTTCAGCGGTAGCCCATGGCCGTGAGATAGAGCCCGAAAAATCCGGCACCGACCGCGATCATGCGAAGAGTTTGGTCCTTCTGCATCATGGCTGCCGAGAGACGCAAAACCGGGCCGGGATGGAGCAGCAGCAGGAAACCTTTAAAAAGGGCCAGCCAACCCACCAGGGTGATGATGAGGGTCCAGTTGAACCCCCAGACGTTGTGGAGATTGACCAGCACCAAACCCGCCACCGCCGCAGAAACGGCCCCCAGATAGGTCAAAGCCGGATTATCCAAAAAAGCCTGGATCATTTTCCGATATTCTCCCGGGTTCAGCACCATTCCCACTGCGACCAGAAGATAGAGGGGACCCAAAATTTTGGCTGTGAAGAGGGCAACATCCATGGGCAAACTCCCATTTTATCCAAACTCCCCCAGCGGGGTGGAGAGGGATGGTTGGCAGAAGGATTTTTGCAAACAGCGATCCGACTCAACCCCTGGCGGCCACCTTGTCGATCCCTGAATATTCTGCCACTTTGCGGGTTGGTTCAAGTCGTTGCAAGGGGCTCTCCACCAAAGCCCCGGCATGCCGATCACAGGGAGATGGAAAGACAATGACCGATCAAGCCACCTCAGTTGAGGTAAAAACGGATCTGGATGGTTTGGGCAGCCCTGAAAAAGCCCAACATCTCTCCCGCTTTTTCAAGACCGGCCCGGGGGAGTATGGGGAGGGGGATCGATTTATCGGGGTGCGGGTGCCACAACAGAGAGCCGTCGCCAAACGCTATCGGGGGCTGCCCCTGTCTGAGATCGATCTGTTGCTGGCCAGCCCCATTCATGAGCACCGCTTGACCGGATTGTTGATTCTGGTGGATCGCTACCAAAAGGGCCAAGAGGAGAGTGAAAGAATTGAAATAGTTACGTTTTATCTCTCCAGACTCCACCGGGTCAACAACTGGGATCTGGTGGATCTTTCCGCACCTAAAATTTTCGGAGAACACCTGCTCCACCACCCTGGAGAGCGGAAAAAACTCTTCACCCTGGTCCAATCAAGCCATCTGTGGGAACGCCGTATTGCCGTCGTCGCCACCTGGCCACTGCTCAAACAAAAACAGTTTGACGAACTGTTAACCCTGGCAGAAACCCTGCTCACCGACCGCCACGACCTGATACACAAAGCGGTGGGATGGATGTTGCGGGAGGCGGGTAAGGTTGATCTCGCCATTCTGGAAGGATTTTTGGACCAACACGCCAAAATCATGCCCCGTACCATGCTCCGCTACGCCATCGAAAAGCTCTCCCCTAAGCGACGTAAGCACTATATGGGGCGCTGAACCCTATACGACAGTTGGGCGTGGGCGTATGGGGGCAGGCTACAATCCGACCCCTCCGTTTCCACCATGGATACTCCCAACTCCCAATCAACAGGTAGATTATTCTCTACTGCTCGTTCCGAAGACAGCTATGATAAAGTGTGTCGCTGACGCCATGAATGAATTAAATTGGCTTGACTTTAAAAACATGGCCCGATTCCCCATCACGGAACCGATCTCTTTCGGGAAGAATGAGAGGGAATTGGTCTCGGTGATATAGCCAGATGGGATGACGGTTTGACAAACACAGAGGGGGTCTGTAAATGTCTGTTTCACCGCATAAATTTGGTTTAATCCGAAGAATGGCGCTTGTTTTCGGGGCGTTATGGGCCTTCACGACTCCACACCCGGTCCACTCCGGGGAAACCCTCACCTTGACCTTCGGGGTTTACCAATCGGACAAGGCCACGGTGATGTATCGCAAGTTTGTGCCTGTGCTGGAATATCTTCAGGAGTCCATGGAAGGGCAGCTGCAACGTTCAGTGGACATCCACCTGAAAATCTTCAAAGGCTATGAGGAGGCCAACGATGCAATTGTCGCAGGCTCGGTGGACTTTGTCCGTTTTGGCCCAGCATCCTATATCAAGGCCAAACAGCGCAACGACCAACTCAACCTTTTGGCCCAGGAAGTACGCGACGGCAAAAACTATTTCCACGGTGTGGTCATCGTGCCCGCCGCAAGTCAAGCCACCTCCCTCAAGGATTTGGTTGGCGGGCGTTTTGCCTTTGGCAATCCCAACTCCACCATCGGTCGATTTTTGGCCCAGGGAGAGCTGGTGCAAGCCGGTGTTCAAGGCCGGGATCTGGCAGCCTACGACTATCTGGGGCGCCATGACGTGGTGTTCAAGGCTGTGGCTTTGGGGGATTATGATGCTGGCGCGGTCAAAGAGACCACCCTTCACCGCTATAACAAGCAAGGCGTTGTCCGGGTGCTGCACACCTTTTCCAACGATACCAAGCCCTGGATTGGGCGGGCTGGTCTCGACACCACAGTGACCCAAGCCATTGGTAAAGCCCTTTTCCAACTCAAAAGCCCGGACATTCTGAAAGAACTCAAGGTGACCGGCTTCCAACCGGTGACCGACACGGTCTTCAACCCCCTGCGGGAAAAAATCGCCCTTTCCGCCCAATTTGGCTCCTGATCATCCCCCATGCCTTGGATTAAATCTTTGGGACCGCCCCATGCAACTGACTGATTTTTGGCAACGCCAGCGGCTTGCTGTCAAAGTAATCGGAGCCGCCATGACCCTCCTGGGGGTGGTCACCTTTCTGGTGGGCTGGTATCTGATCGACCATGAACGCCAAGAACATCTCCGCCAGATCGAGACCACTGGCGCCTCACTGGCCAAAACCACAGCCGCCTTCTCTCTGGAACCTCTGCTCATCCTCGACATTCCGGTGTTGGAGACCCATATCCACAATCTGGTGCGGCAAAAAACCGATGTCAGTTATATTCGCCTGATTCGGGCCGATGGCAAAACAATTGCCGAAAGCCGAAAATCAACCACCTCCATGGCAAAAGAGCTTAATAAACTAGCCATTTTTACAGCTCCCGTACGACTATACGACGACCTTTCCAGGCTCCCCCTGGGGCAGGTGGAAATCGGCATGCGAACGGATCGTTCCGAAAAATTGGCCGCTGCCCGCATTCGTTTCCTGGTGATCGCCTTCCTGTTGATCTTTGCCATTCTCACCCTCTCTTTGGCCTTTCTGTTGAAAAAACAGGTCACCGACCCCCTGGTGGCGCTCTCCCGAAGAGCCCGCAAGCTGGGGGAAGGGCGAATGGAAGAAAACATCACCCTGCCCGGTCAGGATGAACTGGGGGATCTGGCCCGGGCACTGAATGACATGCGCCTTCAGCTCAAAGCCTCCTACGGAGCCATTGCCACCCAAAACCAACAGCTCAAAGAGCTATCCCAAACCCTGGAACAGCGGGTCGAAGAGCGAACCCGGGAACTCTCCCGAATCAACGATGAACTGATTGAGGAAATACAACGGCGGCAACATATCGAAGAGGCCCTACGCCACAGCGAGGGAAAGTATCGCGCCATCGTCGAACACGCCAACGTCGGCATTGTCCTGGCCGACTCCCAGGGCCGCTTTCAGGAGGTCAATCCCGCATTCACCCGCATGCTCAGCTATACCCCGGAAGGGTTGCAGGGAAAAACCTTCAAAGAGGTGACCGCTCCCGAAGATCTCCACAAAAGCAGAGCCTTTTTCCAGGAACTCCTCTCCGGCAAACACCACGCCTATCATTTTGAAAAACGCTATCGCACCCAGGATGGACGGATCGTCTGGGGGGATCTGTCGATTTCCACCGTGGGAGATGGTCCCGGGCAGCCCAGCCAGATGATCGGCATTATTCAGGATATTACCCAGCGCAAAGAGGTCGAAGCCAATCTGGTGCGCGCCAAACAGGCCGCCGATGCCGCCAATCGGGCCAAAAGCGAATTTTTAGCGGTGATGAGCCATGAAATCCGCACCCCCCTGAACGCCATACTCGGCATGTCGGAAATTCTTCTGGAGAGCGAACTGGATGCCGAGCAGTCCCAATACATGGCGGTATTGAGCCGGGCCGGTGAAAATCTCCTCACCCTGATTGAGGATATTCTGGATATCACCCAGATCGAATCGGGGCGGATGACCCTGGAGAAAAACACCGTCCACCTGGAAGAGTTGACCCGGGATGTGCTGGAGGTCCACGCGCAAAATGCCGCCAAAAAAGGGCTCGTTCTGGATGGCCATATCGACCCGGACACCCCCTCACAATTCCAGGGAGATGCCAAGCGGCTGAGGCAAATACTCTTCAATCTACTGGGCAACGGGGTCAAATTTACCGATCAGGGGGAGGTGAACCTCCGGGTTTCCAGCCCCACCCCCACCACCCTGCTTTTTTCGGTGCGGGATAGCGGAATCGGCATTGCCAAAGAGCAGCAGCAGATGATCTTCACCCCCTTTTCCCAGGCTGACGGCTCCTCCACCCGTCGCCACGGCGGGGTTGGTCTGGGGCTCTCTCTCTGTCAAAAACTGGTACTCTCCATGGGGGGAGAGATCAAACTGGTGAGCACTCCCGGCCAGGGAAGTGAATTTTCCTTTTCCATTCCCCTGCCCCAGAGCCATTCAGAATCCTCTGCCTTTTCCCAGCCCCCCGCTGACCCATCCGTATCGTCCAAAAATCCAACCCCATCCACCCCCCCATCTCAGGCCACGCCTGGGACCTGTTCTCTCCTGCTGGTGGAGGATGTGGACCAAAATGCCCTGGTAGTCGAAGGGTTTCTCAAACAGACCCCCTACCGGGTGGAACGGGTGGTGGATGGCGAAAAAGCGGTGGAGAGAATCTTTTCCGGCAGACGCTATGATCTGGTGTTGATGGACATTCACATGCCCGGCATGGATGGCCTGGAAGCGACCCGACAGATTCGAAGTTGGGAGGCCGAACAGAAAGGTCAGCGCATACCGATTTTGGCACTCACAGCAGATGCCATGGCAGGAGATGCGGAAAAATCAGTGGCCGCTGGCTGTGACGGTCACATCACCAAACCCATCTCCCGAACCAAACTGATGACGGTGATCGAGCAGTTTGCTCTGTAAAATCCCGTCAGCCCTTCTCCTCCAGCAGACGTCCCTCCCCTCCTCCCCTACTCCCCCCCGGATTATCGTCAGAGACAGCAGAGTGGACTAACCCCTTTTCCTGCCCGAACAATCGTCACCGATTGAATGGAAAATGGCTGGCAATCCCTCATAAATGCTTGGTTTTTTGAATAACTACAGAATCTCCCAGACCGTTTTATAGCAACAGGATGATGTCGGGAAACACGGATCCGGAATCTGATACCACGCTCCTTTTTTTGTAGTGACCCATTATAATTCAATCATTGAAAATCCGTGTAACATGAATGTGTCATTTTGTGGGTTTTCTGTAACAAAAAATAAAAGTAACCAAGCTACCTGTTGTGAATGAGAGCCATCACATGTGTTAACCGTCAAATTTTTTCACGCTTTATCACTCTACCTTAGAACTGTCCCTCTATATGGGTTAGTCTATAGGGTCGAAAAAAAAGTCGATTTATTGTGGAGATGGATCCAATGCGCCCGTTGCTGTTTTTGAGCCACCTGGTTTGTCTGTTGCTGTTCATGACCCCCGCCTGGGGAGCGGATAAGGTATTGACTGCCGACATTCGTCATCGTCCGCCAGAGATGATCGTCGATGGCGGATTCCAGGGTGGCCCACTGAAGGAAATTCTGGAAGAGGCCGCCAATCGGATAGGCTATCGCGTTCAGTGGCGAGACCTCCCCTTTCCAGTAAGCATCAAGGATCTCAAGGAGGGAAAAACCGACATCATCCCTCGCACCATCCGCCGCCCCAACCGGGAAAGCTTTGTTAATTTTTTAGGCCCCATCGGCTCCCAGCGCAAAGATATCCTCTTTTTGGTTCACCAAGGGGATGAGGCCACCATTCGTGATTATGCCGATTTGAAAAAACTGACGGTGGGGGTGAAGGCCAAAACCGCCTATTTTTCCACCTTCGACAAGGATGACGAGATTAAAAAAATCCCCTCCGAAGGGGGGGATTATGGCCTGGCCCGGCAGCTCATTGAGGGGAAGGTGGATGCCGTTGCGGTATTGGATCGGGGGGCCATGGACAGCGCCCTGGCCGGTCTCGGCTTTCGGGATTACACCTATGCCACCTTTCGTCACATCCAAACCATAAAAAATTATTACGGCATGTCGAAAACCTCGGCCAATGCCGCCCTCTACGATCAACTCAACCGCGTTCTTCTGGCGATGACCGAATCAGGCCGGGTGGAGGAGATCTACGGCACCCATCAAGCAGCCCCTGAGCCCATGGTCTCCAAGGATGTACGCCTGACTGTGGCTGAAAAAAAATGGCTCGCTGAAAATCCCGGCCCCTTTCTGGTTCACAACGAAGAGGATTATCCCCCCTTCAACTATGCTGAAAATGGCAAGCCCAAGGGGTTTTCCATCGACTATATGGATCTATTGGCTGCCAAGCTGGGAATTTCCATCCAATACGTCACCGACCCCTCCTGGGATCAATTTTTGAGGCAAATAAAAGATGGCAGCCTGGATATCATGCTCAACATCGTCAAAACCCCTGAGCGTGAAAAATATTTGAACTTTACCCTGCCCTATGTGGACAACCCATCGGTTTTTGTCACCCGCCAGGATCAGAAGCCGGTTCGAAATATGTCCTCTCTTCTCGACAAGCGAATCACCATCCCCAAGGGTTTTTTCTATCAGGAGCTTTTAGAGCATCACTATCCCCAGATTTCCCTACACTTGACTCAAACTTCGCTGGAAAGCCTGCAAGCGGTGGCAGGGGGTGAGGCGGATGTGGCCATGGGGGGATTGGCTATCGAAAACTGGCTGATCCAAAAGCATGGTCTTACCAACCTGCGGGTGGACAGCATTGTTGACGACCCGGTTTTTTCCAACAAACAGCGCATCGCCGTCCAGAAGAAATACCCCCTCTTGCGGGATATTCTGCAAAAGGCCTCTTCAGCGGTCACCCAGGAGGAGTATACCCAACTACAACGCCGCTGGTTTGGCGGCACCCTGACCACCTCCCGGGCCAAGCTGACCCCGGAGGAGCAATTTTGGATCGCTGATCTCAAGGAGCCCCTCAAAGTGGGCGCCGAGACCGATTGGCCCCCCTTTGATTTTGTCCACAACGAACATGCCACCGGTTATTCCAATGAGTTGATGCGCCTGATCGCCAAGGAGACCGGCCTGCCTGTCGTCTTCGAACATGGCTATACCTGGCCCGAATTGATGGCGCGGTTTCAGTCTGGTGAGCTGGATATTCTCCCCGCCATCAATCAGACCGTGGAGAGATCCAAATTCATTGCTTTTACCGACCACTATGCCATGAATCCCACGGTACTGGTCACCCGGGACATTGCCCTCCCCCCCACGGAACTGGAAGAGCTATTGGGAAAACGGGTGGCCATTGTCGCCGGAACCGCCACAGCCACCCTCATGGCTGAGCGCTTTCCCGATATCATTCAGGTTCCCTCCACCAATGATGCAGAGGGGCTCAAGCTGGTTTCATTGGGCAAGGCAGAGGCCTTTGTCGGCAGCCATGGGGTGATCAATCATCTCCTGAAAAAACACGATATTCCCGATATTCGCATCCAAAACGAGGTGTGGCTCAAACAACCCGAGGAGAGCCAGCTGCACATTGGCGTCAGAAAAGAGCAGACCATTCTGAGGAATATTCTCATCAAGGGTCTGGCCTCCATCGCCCCGGAAGAGATCTACCGATTGCGCCGGCAGTGGCTGCCGGTGGCAGCTGAAACCACGGATGAGTCACAAGTTCCCCTCACCCTCACGGAAAAAGCCTGGCTGAAAAAGCATCGCACGCTGCGTTTGGGGGATGATTTTTCCTGGCCTCCCTTTAGTTTCCGGGATGAAGAGGGAAACTACAGTGGGATCTCCGCAGGCTTTATGGAGGTTTTGTCAGAGCGACTGGGAATCACCTTCAAGCCGGTTTGGGGACTCAGTTGGCCGGAGGTTCTCCGGCGCCTCGTGGATCGGGAAATCGATGCAGCCCCTGCTGTGACGCCAACCGAACAGCGACGCTCCCGCTTCCTCTTCACCAAACCCTATCTCACCTTTCCGGTGGTGATCGCTTCCCGCAAGGATGGGGAATTTGTGGAAAATCTGGGAGATCTCTCCGGCAAGCGGGTGGGTGTGGTGGGAGGGTATGTCACCGAGCAATATTTAAGAACCGATCATCCAACCATCAAATTGGTTCCCCTGAAGAGTGTCAATGCCGGTATGGCACTCCTGGACAGGCAGGGCCTTGATGCCTTTGTGGGCAATCTCGGGGTGATCACCTACTCCCTTGATCGCTTACAGATGGATGATATCAAGATTGCCGCACCCACCCCCTACAATTTTGAAATTTCCATCGCTGTCCGCAAGGATTGGCCCGAACTGGTCGCCATCCTCGACAAAGCCCTGGACAGTTTGGAGGAGAAGGAAAAAGCCGCCATCAAAAACGCCTGGATGGCGGTTAACTATCAGTTTGGAGCAGATCTGAAGTCCATTCTCATCTGGGTCATTCCCATCGGTTTGGGCCTGCTTTTGATCATTGGCATGACCGTCTTTTGGAATCGTCGCTTGGGCCGGGAAGTGGAGCAGCGTCGGCAGGCGGAAGGAGAGCTGAAAAAACTCTCCATGGCGGTGGAAAACAGCCCCTCCGTGGTGATAATCACCACCCCCAACGGCCATTTTGAATATGTCAATCCCCGCTTTGTGGAGTTGACCGGTTACACCCTGGCCGATCTCAAGGGCAAAACGCCCGAAGTCATCAATTCCGGCGAAACCACAGCGGAAACCTACCGGGATTTGTGGCAGACCATCCGGGCTGGAAAGGTGTGGCGTGGGGAGCTGCTCAACCGCAAAAAGAGTGGCGAAACCTATTGGGCCGCCATCTCCATCAGCCCGGTCATTCAAGAAGGACGCATCGCCCACTTTATCGCCCTACAGGAAGATATCACCTCCAAAAAACAGGCTGCCAGAGAGCTGGAAAACTCCCAGCAACGACTCAAGCTGGCCCTCTCCAGCATGTCTGACGGCCTCTTTATGCTGGATGACGATCTCAATTTCGTCTTTTTCAATGACCTCTATATCACCCTTTTGCGTCTTCCTGAAAATTTGGTTCAGGTGAACGGGCCGATCTCCCAGGTGGTGCGCTATCTGGCACAACGGGGAGATTACGGCCCCGTATCGACAGACCATTTCGTGACCGAACGCCTGGAGACCATTCTCAAGCGGAAAAACATCACTCTGGAGATGAAAACCCCTTGGGGCACTGTGCTGGAATTAAGACAATCCCCTACCAGCGCCGGTGGTGTGGTGGTCACCCTTACCGACATTACCCAGCGCAAAAACAACGAAGAGCGGTTCCGGCTGGCTCTGGAAGGGGGCAACCTGGGTTTCTGGGATGTGGATCTGGCCTCTGGAGATACGATCGTCAACGACCGCTATCGGGAGATCTTCGGCACCCCCGGTCAGGATGAACCCCACGCCCGCAATCATTGGCTGGAGTTGATCCTTGAGGAGGACCGGGAACGGGTTCTGGAAACGGGCCGCCGCTATCGGGAAGGGGAAATCGATGCCTATGAGATCGAATATCGCATTCGTCACCCCGATGGCGGTATTCGCTGGCTGGTTTCCAAGGGATCCGGAGTGGAGTGGAGCGAAGCGGGTCATATCAGTCGCATGGTGGGGACGGTCCAGGACATCACCGACCGCCGCTTGGCTGAAGAACGCATCAAGGGCCGGGAAAAACAGTTTCGAACCCTTTTGGAGCTGGCCCCCGACGCCATGGTTTTGGTCAACAACCAGGGTGTCATCGCCATGGTCAACCGCCAGGCGGAAATATTGTTCGGCTATGAACGCTGGGAAATGCTGGGCATGCAGGTGGAGATGCTCATTCCCCAAAAGATGGCTAAAGAACATGCCGCCAAACGGGAAGGCTATCTGGAATCCCCGGTGGCGCGCCCCATGGGTTCGGGCAAGGATCTGACGGCACGCACCAAATCGGGCAAGCTGATTCCCGTTGAAGTGAGCCTGAGCCCTATCGAAACCGATGAAGGCCGAATGGTGGCGAGTTCTCTACGGGATATCAGCCAACGCAAGGCGGCTGAACAGGCCATTCGGGAAGGAGACGTGCTCAAAGCGCGCATGGAGGATGTGGAACGGTTCAACCGGCTGGCCCTGGACCGGGAACAGCGGATCATCGAACTGAAGGAGACCATCAACAGCCTCTCCGAAGCACTCCATCGCCCTCCCCCCTTCGCAGACCCCCAAGCGATTGAGGAACAACTTGGGGAGGAGCTGCTTGAGAAAGATGACACTGAAACCGAACAAACGGAAGAGATGGATATGGCGGCTCTGCTCAACCTGGAGGAGCTGAGTGGTCTGTTTGACAATTTTTGCCGTAGCGTCGGCATTCCCGCCGCCATCATCGATTTGCAAGGAAAGGTTCTGGCTGCCTCCCAGTGGCAGCGGGCCTGTACCGATTTTCATCGGGTCAACGAAAAAACCTGTGCCCGCTGCATCGAAAGCGATACCGATCTGGCCAACCGCCTGGATGAGGGCAAGGATTTTGCCATCTACCGCTGCCAAAATGGCCTCACGGATTGCGCCTCTCCCATCACGATTCAGGGAAAACATGTCGCCAACGCCTTTGTGGGGCAGTTTTTCCTGAAAAAGCCCGATATCGACTTTTTCCGGGGCCAGGCGTTGGAATTTGGTTTTCAACCCAGCGACTATATTGCCGCCATCAGTGAAGTACCCATCGTCGATGAGGAAAAACTGCCGGATATTCTCTGTTTTTTAAGTGGCTTTGCCCGCATGGTGGGCTCTCTCTCCCTGGAGCGGCAGCGTTCCACCAATGCCGAGGCTTCCATTGCATCCCGTGCCGAAGAGCTGCAGCGGGAGCGCGCCGCCGCCATGAGTGTGGCGGAGGATGCCCAACAAGCCCGGGCCGAAATCCGCCGTCATCAGGAGCACCTGGAGCAGCTGGTGGAAGAGCGTACCGAGGATCTGGCCAAAAATCAGGAACAGATGCAATCGATTTTGGACAACTCCCCGGCCCTGATCTACGCCAAAGATCTCGATGGTCGCTATTTCCTGGTCAACAAACAGTGGTCCCAGATTTTGGATCTGGTTTCAGGAGACGTTTTGGGCCGGACTGATTTTGAAGTTTTCCCCAAAGAACTTGCAGATGTTTTTTTCGAAAACGACCAAAAAGTACTCAAGAGTGGCCAAGCCCTGCAACTGGAGGAGGAGACCCAACACGACGATGGCACCCACACCTATATCTCCTTCAAATTTCCTCTGTTCGATCCCCAGGGCAAACCCTACGGGGTGTGCGGTATTTCCCAGGACATCACCCCGCTGAAGGCGGCGGAACTCAAAGTGGCCGATCAGCTGAGCTTTACCCAGGCTCTGGTGGATACCATTCCCTATCCTGTCTTTTACAAAGGGGCAGATACCCGGTATGTGGGCTGCAACCGGGCCTATGAAGAGACTTTCAACGTCAAACGGGAAAATTTTATCGGCAAACGGGTGATGGATCTGGACTATCTCTCCGAGGAGGATCGCCGCAACTATCAACGGGAGGATGAAGAGGTCATCAACTCCCTGGGAGAGCTGCACAAAGAGCTGGTCATGCCCTTCTCCGACGGCAAAGATCATCACACCCTCTACTGGGTTCAGGCTTTTACCAAGAAGGATGGCTCCCCTGGCGGATTGGTGGGGACTTTCGTTGATATTGAGGACCAGAAGCAGGCCGAACAGGCGATGATCAAGGCCAAGGAGCTGGCGGACGCCGCCAACCAGGCCAAATCAGACTTTTTGGCCAATATGAGCCACGAAATCCGCACCCCCATGAACGCCATTATCGGCATGTCCCATCTGGCGCTGGAGACTGAACTGACCCGGCGTCAGCGTAACTATATCCAAAAGGTCCATCGCTCCGCAGAATCCCTGCTCGGCATCATTAACGACATTCTCGACTTTTCCAAAATCGAAGCGGGCAAGCTCGACATGGAAGCGATCAACTTCAACCTGGAGGATGTTTTCGACAATCTGGCCAATCTGGTGGGGCTCAAGGCTGAGGAAAAAGGGGTGGAGCTGCTGTTCGACCCCCAACCCGACATGCCTACTGCTCTGGTAGGAGACCCCCTCAGGTTGGGACAGATTTTGATCAACCTGGGCAACAACGCCGTCAAGTTTACCGAAATCGGCCAGATCGTCATCGGGGTCAAGATGATCGAGGAGCAGGGCAGCCAAGCCAATTTCCATTTTTCGGTATGGGATTCCGGCATCGGCATGACACCGGAGCAGCAGTCAAAGCTGTTTCAATCCTTTTCCCAGGCCGACACCTCCACCACCCGCAAATATGGTGGAACGGGTCTGGGGCTCACCATCTCCAAACGATTGACGGAGTTGATGAAGGGGGATATCTGGGTTGAAAGCGAGGCGGGTAAAGGGAGCGTCTTCCACTTTACAGCCTACCTGGAGACCCAGAAAAATCCCCAGGAGCGATTGAAGATAGACCGGGAGGGGCTCTCGGATTTGCGGGTTTTGCTGGTGGACGACAACGAAAGCGCCCAGGTGATTCTATCGGGCATGACCTCCTCTTATGGCTTGGAGGTGGAAGTGGCGCCCAGTGGTGAAAACGCCCTGGAACGCATTGGGGAAGCTCATGATAAAAAGCAACCCTATGATCTGGTTCTGTTGGATTGGCAGATGCCTGGCATGGATGGAGTCCAGTGCTTCAAACAGCTACAGGCTGCCCCCCATGAATCCCCCCCCGTCGCTCTCATGGTAACCGCCTACAGTCGGGAAGAGGCGATGCAGTCCATCCAACTCAATGGGGTTGAATTTAACACCATCCTGATCAAGCCCGTCATGCCATTCTCTCTGCAGGAGGCCATCGGCGAGTGTCTGGGAGGAGATCTGATCCAGCGACCTGAAGGAGGCGCCCTGGAGAAAGGACAGTCGGCTGAGGATGCCGCCATCAAGGTGCGAGGGGCCAAGGTACTGCTGGTGGAAGATAACGAGATCAATCAAGAGCTGGCCCTGGAGCTGCTTGCCAATGGCGGGGTGATAACCGACCTGGCGGAAAATGGCCAGGAAGCCTTGGACAAGCTGGCCCAGGAGAGCTTTGACGGGGTGTTGCTGGATATCCAGATGCCGGTGATGGATGGTTACACGGCCGCCAGGGAAATTCGCAAGCAGGAAAAATTCAAGGATCTTCCCGTCATCGCCATGACCGCCAACGCCATGGCCGGGGATCGGGAAAAAGTGCTCGAAGCGGGCATGAACGATCACATCGCCAAGCCCATCAACGTTCGGGAAATGTTCAACACCATGGCCAAATGGATCGTGCCTTCGGATCCCACCTTGGCCGTTGAAGCCCCTCAGGAGGAAGGAGCCCCTGCCAGCGAAGACAATTCCCTGCCTGAACTTCCGGGGATCGACATCAAGGCGGGGCTCGCCACCACCCAGAACAACACCACCCTGTTTCGTCGCCTGCTCAAGCGCTATCGGGAGAGCCAATCCGGGTTCGAAAGGGAGTTCCGTACCGCCCTGGAGGCTGACGACCTGGAAACCGCCACCCGCGTCGCCCATACCCTCAAGGGGGTATCGGCCAATCTGGGAGCCCGAGGGGTGCAGGAGAGTGCCCGACTGCTGGAGGAGGCCTGTGGCAACAAGGCTCCCATAGCAGAAATTGAACCGCTGCTGGAAGATGTACTGGAAGAGATAAAACCCGTGATGGCGGGACTTGAAGGGCTGGATCAACCCCAAGGGGGAGCCGCTGAGGAGAAGGCAGCCCTGCCGGATCTCAGCCAGGTGATGCCCTTGATTGAGGAGACTCTGGCCAAGATCGATAATTTTGACAGCGGGGCGGTGGAGGATGTGGAAGCGCTGGAATCCCTTCTGGCCGGCACCCCCTTCGCAGCGATTCTGGGGCGGGTGAGCGCCCGCATTGGGGAGTATGATTTTGATGGCGCCGGGGAAGCCCTCAATGAGATGAACCAAGCCCTGCAAACCGCTGCTGCATCAGAGGCAGATTCCCGGGAGCCTGCCAGCCATGCTACGGATTACAGCGCCATTCTGCCGACCATCAAGCCGATATTGGAAAAGATGGACAATTTTGACAGTGCGGCGGTGGAAGATGTCGAAGATCTGGAATCCCAACTGACCGGCACCCCCTTTGAGGCCACTCTGAAACGCGCGAGTGCCCGCTTGGCGGAGTATGACTTCGATGGGGCCATGGATGCCCTCAAGGAGGTGCAGGAGGCGATGAAGGGGGTTGTGGAAGGGGAATGAGCTGTTCTGACATCGGCGGCGGGTTTGGCTGGGTTTTTTATCCTTCCCAGTCGGGATGTGCCTTCCAGCGACTACCCAGATAATCGATCAATGCCCGCACCCGGGCTGAGAGGTGACGCTGATGGGGGTAGAGGGCATGGATGCCCATCTCCGGGAGTCGATAACGGGTGAGGATCGGCAGCAGCCTGCCAGCTTTGAGATCCTGCCCGATAATGAAGGTGGGGCTGATGGTGATCCCCTGCCCTTGGAGCGCAGCCGCTCTCAACACATCGCCATTATTGGCCTTGAAGGGACCGCGCACCTTGATCCGATGGATCCCCCCCTCCCTGTTTTCAAACCGCCACACGCCGATGCTTTCATGCATCATCCCGGTGTAGATCAGGCAGCGATGCCGGGTCAGCTCCTCCGGGGTTTGGGGGGTTCCCTGGCGTTTCAGATAGTCGGGGCTGGCGCACACCACCCCCCGGGTTGAGGTCAGACGTTTGGCCATCAGGCTCGAATCTACCAGTTTTCCCACCCGTATGACCAGATCAAACCCCTCCTCCAGGAGATCCACATAGCGGTCGGTGAGGTCCAGCTCCACTTCGAGTTCGGGGTGTTGCCCCATGAATTCCACCAGAGCCCGGGAGAGGTGGGAAAGACCAAAGGAGAGGGGGGCGCTTACCTTCAGCCGCCCCCGCACCGCTCCCCGCATCTGCCCCAGGGAGCGCTTGCTCTCTTCCCAGTCCGCCACCATCTGGATCGCCCGGGGTAGCAGGCTCCGGCCCTCTTCGGTGAGGGTGAGTCTGCGGGTGGTGCGCTGCATAAGCCGCACCTCCATGGACTCTTCCAGCGCCCCCAGATATTTACTCACCGCCCCCTTGCTGATGCCCATGCTCCGGGCCGCCCCCGTCAGCGTGCCGACTTCGGCGACGGTGACGAAGGTTTCCAGCAGAGTGAGTCGATCCATGGTCAATGTCCTTGCTCAGTGTTCACAATATGGAAACAATGTGTCAATAAATAGATGGATTGTTTATGACGACTTTCTGGTCCAAGATCAAGACATCATCAACGCTTGATTGGGAGAGATGCCATGGAAGCCCCTGTTGTCATTAACCGTACCGCCCGCTTGCTTCACTGGGTGATGGCGATCTTGATTTTGTTTTTATTGGGATTGGGGGTCTACATGGTGGAGTTGACCTATTACGACCCCGACTATAAGAGCAGCCCGGACCTGCATCGCTCCCTGGGTTTGGTGGTCTTCGTGCTGGTGTGGGTCCGGCTGGCCTGGCGATTGAAGCACCCTCCCCCACCCCCCAACCCCAACCACGCCCCCTGGGAACATTTTGTGGCCGGGGCCACCCACCTGGCGCTTTATGGCTTGATGCTGGTGCTGCCCATCACCGGATTTTTAATCTCCACCGCCAAAGGTCACCCGGTCGAGGTGTTTGGGCTGTTTGAAATTCCAGCGATAACCAGCGGCAAGATGCAGGAGGAGGTGTTTGGATCTCTCCACGCCTGGCTGGCTTATGGGGGGGCGGGATTGATGGGGCTCCATGCAGCTGGGGCCTTGAAGCACCACCTGATCGATAAAGATGACACCCTGATGCGGATGATTGGCCCTTGGGGTCAAAATCGTAGCCAATAAATGAATCTTTTGAATAACTGAAACGTACGAGGAGAATGGCAAATGAAACGTCTGACTTTAAAATCCGGATGGTTGACCTTGGCTCTCATTATGGGGATGAGCCTGCCCACTCAGGGGGAAGCTGACACTTTTAAGCTCGATCCCACCCACAGCTTTGTGGATTTTTCCATCTCTCACCTGGGCTACAGCGTGCTACGGGGCCGCTTTAACGATCTTTCCGGCCATTTTGAGCTGGGAGTAAAAAATCCGTCGATCCAAGTGACGGTGAAGACCGCCAGTGTGGATAGCAACCATGCGGAGCGGGACAAGCACCTGCGGGGAGATGATTTTCTCGATGTGAAAAACCATCCCGAAGCCAGCTTCGCCTCCACCCACATCGCTGAAACCGCCACCGGAGCCCAAGTGCAAGGCAACCTCACCCTCCATGGTGTCACCAAAGCGGTCTCCTTTGACGCCGTCAAGATCGGTGAAGGCAAGGATCCCTGGGGAGGTTATCGGGCGGGCTATAAGGGGGATCTGGTGATCAAGCGCAGCGACTACGGCATCAGCTATAACCTGGGCCCCGCGGCCCAATCCATGACCCTCCACCTCTTCATCGAAGGGATCCGCCAATAACCGATAGCTGAACCGGGCTCAACAAACGCCTCTTCAGCCATGGAATGGCCTCTCCTCCCCCTCCCCCACAAAACCGATCTGGGGTGAGCGGGGGGGATAATCTCACCACTGGATGGATCAGGTTTGACACCCGTTGGCGGAGTGTCTCTGCCAGCCAGCGGTTTCAGAGGTGGGAATCGCCACGGTGGGGTGACGTTTATGGCCCTCCTCCGGAGTCACTTTGAAAAGGTATAGAAATTTATCGTTGTTCAGCAAAAGACGATAACAGCCTGCTGCCAACTCCTGTTTGATTCCTGACTCTTCGGGGATCGCACTCTTTTCCTTCAGCCAGACTTTTACCGTGGGGAATCTGGGAAAACCCGCTTCCTTCTGGCTGTCATACAATTCTTTGGCCCGCATGCCACCCAACTGGATTCCTATGATGATCATGATGGGAATCGTCAAAATGGCCAGTACGTGGAGAAGGGTGGGCAAATAGGCCATATGAGGCCAGCGTTGTGGCAAAGAGCTGACTCCGATGGCAGCGAAAAAAAGCAACAGCGCAAAAAGCCAATGACTCTTCCAGGCCATAAAACCGTAGAGAAAAAAAACCTCCTTTGGGAGTTTCAGGCCCAATAGACCCACATCGTACAGATTAAAATGATGCACACCATATGACCAACCAGAAGCGTAGAGCAGTGCGGTCAGAAAAGCGGTGAGGATGGCGGTTTTTCCCAGCCACTCCAGGTTTTTAGGTGAGGTTGCTTTCATGGTTTTTGTTTGATCCTCCCTTTGGGGCCACCAGCCCCAATGACAAATCCCAAGCTGAAAAAATCTTTAGACCAACCGCTCCCCTCTCCCAAAGGGTTTCCCAGCCAAATCATCTCTAGACCTGATGAGAACAGGCTGTGGGGCCGAGGGTTTTGAGCAAAAGTTGTTGCTGTCAGAAAATTCACATGCTTAAGAATATTGATGTCGTGTGGCACGGGGCAATGAAAAAAGGGATGTCATCACCAGGTGGGATCAGGAAGAGTTGGGCAGAAGGAAAAGAATAATCACGGCCTGTTTTCGGAGTGGAATGGTTAGGGGCGGGGGAGCGTGAGGCAGGTTGGTTTGCAGAGACTTGGCGCAAAACTTGCGAGCTACCCCTCACATACGGCGAAAGCGCCGAAATATTGACCACCCTGCCCTGGGTGGGAAGCACTGAACAGCCCCAACGGATTGGGGTCCCTTGGAAAGGAGACGAACATGCAGGCAGCAGTTTCACAAGAGTCGGCCAAACCTCAGCCCACCACCACCGGCGGCATCACCGGCGAGCATTTGAGCCAGTTGGTGGAGCGCATCGAGCGACTCGAAGAGGAAAAAGCGGATCTCGGCCAGGACATTCGGGATATCTACACCGAAGCCAAAGGCCACGGCTTTGACGCCAAAGTGATCCGACAGATCATCAAAATTCGCAAAATGGATCAAAACGAGATGGATGAACAGGAAGCCCTCCTCCATCTCTACATGCAGGCGATCGGCATGCGGCCCACTCAGGCCCACTGATCGTAGGCGACCTGATCAGCAGTTGGGCAACCCCTCAGGGGTGGGGGGTGTGGAGCGAATTCCACTTGAAACAAAATCAAGCATGACCTTGGCGGGGATGCGGGTTTGTTTCAACGCAGGGTGGGGTTCCAAACGGGTGGTGCAAACCGGCCACAAAGCCCAACTGCTGATCCAGGCTCAAGCCCAACGAAAAACACTCGACAAACAAGCCACGCTCTAAAAAAATACGCTTTAAAAAGAACACACTACAAAAAAGAACACACTCTATATACAAAAACGCTCCAAAAAACTCTCTCAAAGAAAAAAACTTCCAAAGCAGGCTCTCTCAAGATCCCTCATGCCAATCATCCACCCCACAGGGGGGAGATAACGGGCAGGAACAGGATCTGGCATGAAAAGAGGTCACATTGGGAAGAGAATGCAGCAAGTGAACGCTTGCCCGGGAACGGTCGGTACTTAATCGACCTTTTCCCGGGCAAGCGTGCTACTCTCAGGTCGCTTCTAAAGGTCACTCACGCAACCCGTGCAACTCGTAGGATGTGGTGAGCCACGCGAACCGCATCAATCAAGGAATCAAGGCTATGGAAAGTCCCTCAAACGCCCCCTCCCCCCTCTAAAAGGCATTTGCAGCATCCAGACAAGAATCCCCCTGAAATGGCCAGGAAAACCCTTTTTACACCATTACACGTCCAGATTGGCCACATTCAGCGCATTGTTCTGGATAAACTCCCGCCGGGGCTCCACCTGATCCCCCATCAGGGTGGTAAATACCTCGTCCGCCGCCACCGCATCCTCCACCCGAACCTGTAGCAACGAGCGAATCGACGGATCCATGGTGGTCTCCCACAGCTGATCGGGGTTCATCTCACCCAATCCCTTATAACGCTGAAAAGCCTGACCCCGGCGGCCATCGGCCATCACCTGATCCACCAGCTGCACCATCCCCCCCAGAGTCCGCTCCCGCTCACCCCGGAAACTCACCACATCATCCCCCAGCTGCTCCCGATACCAGGCGGAAATTTCCGACATTTCCCGATATTCCGGGGAGTGAAACAGCTCCACATCCAACCGGGTGCGGCTCTGAACGCCATGGATGATGCGATTGATGGTGAGCACCCCGGAATGGGTCTCCTCATCCTGGGTCAACAACACCTGGATACGATCCTGGGGATCCAGCCGCGCAGCCAGAGCTTCCCGCAAGCGATCCGCCGCCGCCATGCCCGGGGCGGCGTCACTCTGGCCATCCGGGGTGTCGGTGGATTCCAGATCAGCCTGAACCAGCCCCAGCAGCTCGGTAGAGGTATTCAACACCAACCGGTCGTGGTGCCGGGCCAAGCGACCCAAAAGAACAGCATAGCGCCGGGCTTTTTTCACCAACACCGTCAACGCCTCGGGATCAGAGATCTCCTTCTCCCCGGATTTGAGCGTCAAACCGACGATGCCATTATCCAGCAGCATCACATCAAGAGCGGTTTCATCCTTGAGATAGTGGACGTTCTTGCCCCGGGTCACCCGATAGAGGGGGGGCTGGGCGATGTAGAGATGGCCCCGCTCGACGATGTCTGGAAACTGACGGTAGAAAAAGGTCAGAAGGAGCGTGCGGATATGCGCCCCGTCCACATCGGCGTCCGTCATGATGATGATGCGATGATAGCGAAGCTTGGCGATGTCATACTCTTCAACACCGATGCCAGTCCCCAGAGCCGTGATCAGCGTCCCCACCTCAGCAGAGGAGAGCATCTTGTCAAAACGGGCTTTCTCGACGTTGAGAATCTTCCCCTTCAGGGGCAGCACCGCCTGAAACTTCCGATTCCGCGCCTGCTTGGCCGAACCACCCGCCGAATCTCCCTCAACCAGATACAACTCACACAGCGCCGGATCCCGCTCCTGACAATCCGCAAGTTTCCCCGGCAGAGAGGAGATCTCCAGGGCACTCTTCCTGCGGGTCAATTCCCTCGCCTTGCGGGCCGCTTCACGGGCAGAAGCGGCCTCGACGGTTTTGGCCAGGATGGATTTGGCCTCCTGGGGGTGCTCCTCAAAAAAAGTCGAGAGCTTATCCGCAACAATCCCCTCCACCGCTGTCCGGACTTCCGAGGAGACCAGTTTTTCCTTGGTCTGGGAGGAAAATTTGGGATCGGGAATTTTGACTGAAATAACCGCCGTCAACCCCTCCCGGCAATCCTCACCAGCCAGGGTTCCCTTGTCCTTTTTAAGAATACCGGCAGCGAGGGCATAGCCATTGAGGGTCCGGGTCAAGGCCGCCCGAAATCCGGCCAGATGCGTCCCGCCATCCCGCTGGGGAATGTTATTGGTGTAGCAAAAGACGTTTTCCTGGTAGGAGTCGTTCCATTGCAGCGCCACCTCCAGATAGACCACCCCCTTCTGATCGGTAAAAAAGATGGGGGGCTCCACCAGAGGGGTGCGGGCACGGTTGAGATGTTCCACAAAGGAGCGGATGCCCCCTTCATACTGGAAATGGTGGGCCTTGTCGGTGTTTTCATCCAAAATATGAATGTTGACGCCGGAGTTGAGAAACGATAGCTCACGAAGCCGCTTCGACAGAATATCGAAGGAATATTCGGTAATGCTGAAAATTTCCCGGCTGGGGGTAAAGGTCACCTGGGTACCGGTACGGCTGGTCTCCCCTACCGCCCGGATGGGGGCGACCGGGTCACCATCCTTATATTCCTGATACCATCTCTTGCCATCCCGGCGAATGGTCAACTCCAGCTTTTCCGACAGGGCGTTGACCACCGACACACCCACGCCATGCAGACCGCCGGATACCTTGTAGGAGTTTTGGTCAAACTTACCCCCCGCATGAAGCACGGTCATGATCACTTCCGCCGCAGAGCGTCCCTCCTCGGCGTGAATCTCAACGGGGATACCTCGGCCATTGTCCCGGATGGTCACCGAGCCGTCGATGTGGATGATCACCTCGATCTTATCGCAATAGCCTGCCAGAGATTCGTCGATGGAGTTATCCACCGCCTCAAACACCATGTGGTGCAGCCCGGTGCCGTCGTCGGTATCGCCGATATACATCCCAGGGCGCTTACGAACCGCTTCGAGCCCCTTGAGCACCTTGATGCTTTCTGCGCCATAGGAATCGTTATCGCCTTGAATCTCGTTTTCGGGTGCATCGGTCATCGGTCGCTAAACTCCGTCGCTGTGGCCGTCGCTGTGGCCGTCACTGATCCCATCCCTGTTTCCATCCCTACTTTTGCTTCTGCTTCTGCTTCTGCTTCTGCTTCTGCTTCTGCTTCTGCTTCTGCTTCTGCTTCTGCTTCTGCTTCTGCTTCTGCTTCGC
>JADFZT010000027.1:45445-53724 GCA_015232395.1 Magnetococcales bacterium
TCCACTTCTGTTGCCGTACCTGTTTGAAAATCCCCATTTGTCACCTGGAAGGTGCGCTTTTCCCGACCATTCCAGGGAATCTCCCCGGGATCACAGGAGGTGACAAAAAGCTGATGGTCCCGCTCTCCGAGCAGAGTCATCAGCATCTCGATCCCCGTTCGGTCGAGTTCCGAAGCGGGATCGTCCAACAAAAACAGCGGCGCCTCTCCCAAAGTCTCTTCCAGGAGTGCCGCCTCTGCCAGTTTGAGCGCCAGCACGAATCTTTTCTGCTGCCCCTGGGAGCCGAAACGGGAAAGGGGGTGGCCGTCAAGACGAAATTGCAGATCGTCCCGGTGGGGGCCAATGGCGGTAGAACCTGCACGTCTGTCCACATCCCGATGGTGGGCCAGCTTTTCCCGATAGATGGCCGCCGCCTCCCGGGAGTTGTCCCAACGCTCTGCCAGGCGATCCAACTGGCAGGAGAGCACCATGTCGAACCGTTCCGGATCCAGGGTAAGGGCTGCCAAAAAAACCATCAGATGTTTTTTGAGAGGCGGCAAGACAGCCCGCCGCAGGATGGCTATTCTGGCACCATTTTCCGCCAGCCGGTCCTCCCAGGCGCTCATCTCCCTGGCATCACTGTTTCCCTTGCGCAGCAGCTTGTTGCGGGCTTTCAGGGCGGTCTGATAATCCCGCATCATCGCCGCATGGCGGCGTTCCCGGGAAAAGATCGCCCAATCCATAAAAGCCCGCCGATCCCCCGGCCCTCCCCGCACCAACCGGCTGGTTTCCGGGGTATAAATCACCGCAGCCAGGGCCTGTCCGAGGGCGGAAGTTGCCGACATCGGCTTGCCATCCAGCCGGGCTCCCTGGCGGTTTTCCTGACCATAAAAGTCAAGACGATGGCTCACCCCCTGGCTTCGGGTGAGGCCGTTCAGGGAAAACCAGGGCTCTCCATAGCGCCGCAACGCCCCCGGGGGAGCACGACGAAAGGAGCGTCCCGTCGCCAAAAGCCCAACGGCTTCCAACAGATTGCTCTTCCCCTGGCCATTGCCCCCGGTGATGAGGTTCAATCCGGCGACAAAGCCCAGAGAGGCCTCGGGAATGTTGCGAAAGTTACAAAGACGCAGAGACGCAAGCTCCATCGCGCAAGCGTCTAAACCCGCATGGGCATGAGAACAAACAGGGCGCTGTCCCGATCCGGATCGAGAACCAGCACGCTTTTTTCCTCTTCCTGGATCATAAAGCGCATGGTCTCCCCTTCGACCACATGGATAATGTCGAGAAGATAGCGCGCATTGAAGCCGAGAGAGATGTTGGGGCCGTCAAATTCGGCGACCATTTTTTCGTCCGCCACATCCTGCTCGGGGTTGTTGGTGTTGAATTTCAGCTGGTTTTTGCCGATCTTGATCCGCACCCCCCGGGATTTTTCGTTGGAGAGTACGCTCATCCGCCGCACCACCCCCTGGAGCTGGTTTTTGTCCACATCGAGCCGGTATTGATTATCTTGGGGAATCACCCGCTTATAGTTGGGATAGCGCCCATCCACCAGCTTGGAGATCAGGGTAATGCCAGGCCGGATAAACTGGATAAATTTTTCTTCGATAACCAGATCCAGGCTCAGCTCTTCCTCCTCTTTGTCCCCATTCTGCTCCCCCTCCCCCTCACTATCACTTTCACCAACATCCTCCAACAATTTGCGGGCTTCGGTCACCGCCTTGCGGGGGATGATCACCTGGAGGCGTTCCGGTGGGGCATAGTCCAGGATTTGTTCCACCAGGGAGAGCCGATGGGTATCAGTTGCCACCATGCGCATCCGGCCTGCCCCCTCCCCTTCGGCGGGTTCCACCTGGAGCGCCAGGCCGTTGAGGTTGAAGCGACTCTCTTCCGGTGAGATGGCAAAGTGGGTTTGATTGAACATGCCCAGAAGAGTGGCCGGATCCATGGGGATGCGGTGTTCCTCGTTGGGTTCGGGAATAGCGGGGAACTCATCTGCAGGCACCCCCCCCAGGTTGAAACGGGCCTCCCCCGAGGTCACCACCAGCCGCTGATTACCGTCCTCGAACAGACGCGCCTCGCCTTCGGGCAGCTCCCGGACAATTTCAAAAAGCTTTCTGGCTGAAACCGCCAACGCCCCCGGGCTTTCAATTTCCGCAGGACAGCGGGTTTTCAGGGAGACTTCCAGATCGGTCGCCGACAGGGAGAGAAATCCATCCTCGGCCTTCAGCAGGGTGTGTCCCAGGATCGGCATGGTGTTCCGCCGCTCCACAACCGTTTGGATCCGGGAGAGCGTTTTCAGGAACGCTTCGCGATCAATGTGTAGATCCATGTGAATACCTTGAGTGAATGATAGTGCACTGTCCTCATTTGCGAAGCATCTCTACGAGAGACTCCAACTCTTCAGCCAGCGTGGGGTCTTTGCCCTTCTTTTTTTCGATTTGGCGTACCGCATACAATACCGTCGTGTGATCTTTTTTGCCAAACTGGTGACCAATTTCCGGATAGGAGTGTCTGGTCAGCTGTTTGCAGAGATACATGGCCACCTGCCGGGGGTGGCTGAACAGACGGGATCGCTTGCCGGAGCGGATATCCGATGGCCGGATTTTATAGTAGGCAGATACGGTTTTTTGAATATTTTCAATGGAGACCTGTTTATCCTGACTTTTAAACAATCCCCGCATGGACTCCTTCACCAGGGGTAAGTTTATCGGTTTCTGGGTCAGAGAGGCCAGGGCCGACAGGCGAATGAGTCCGCCTTCCAGTTCCCGGACGTTGGTTTGGATGGCGTCCGCCAGGTAAAAAGCCACATCGTCGGAGATTTCCACCCCCTCCGTCGCGGCTTTTTTCTTGAGAATGGCCACCCGGGTTTCCAGGTCCGGGGTGAGAATATCCGCCACCAGCCCCCAGCCGAACCGGGAGCGCAGACGCTCTTCCAGGTGTTCGATATCCGCCGGGAAGGAATCCGAGGAGAGGATGATCTGTTTATTGGCCTCGAACAGGGCGTTAAAGGTGTGAAAAAATTCTTCCTGGGTGGCCTTCTTGCCGGCGATAAACTGAATATCGTCCACCAGCAAAATATCCACCGTGCGGAAATTTTCCTTAAAGTCGAAAACCCGGTTGAATCGGAGGGAGTTGATCAGCTGGGTCATAAATTTTTCCGAGGAGATATAAAGCACCTTCAACTCGGGACGGGTTTTGGCCAGCTCATTGCCGATGGCGTGGAGAATGTGGGTTTTGCCCAGACCGACTCCCCCATGAATAAAGAGGGGATTGTAGGCGGCGGCCGGGGCTTCGGCGACCCGGGCGGCGGCGGCGTGGGCAAACTGGTTACACCCCCCCACCACAAAAGAGTCGAAGGTGTATCGGGGATCCAGGCCGATGCTTTCCACCGGCTCCACGGGGGTGGGCGCTATCCGGGCCGTGGTGGCGGGGCTCCCGGCATCGGAGCCGGAGGAATCTTTTGATTTTTCCTCCGGTGCGACTTCATCGGGATTGGGATCTGCCCGATAGGAGATGCGGATGGGTCGCCCGGCTTCACTGGAGAGGCTGGATTCGAGCATGGAGCCGAAATGGCTCTGGATATAGTCGGCGGAAAAATCGTTGCTGGCCAAAATTTCCAGATGGTCCTCCGCCAGGGTACGGCCCTGCTTCAGTGGCCGGATCCACATGTCGTAGACGTGGGACGACAGCTGCTCTTGTATAGTCGTCTTGGCTTTGGACCAGATTTCGTTCATGAGGTGCGTTTTCGTTTCCGGTCTCGTCTTTTAAAGGACTGAATTGTTAGGGGGGGCTGGGGCTGGGCTGGTTGAGGGAGGCCCGGCTGACCCGATTTTCGGCTTTGAGACTAACACAGCCACAACCTTGCGGCAACGGCCCCGAGGGGGGTTGGCTGCCTCTGCTGCACCACTTCATCACCTGGCAGCAGGCTCTCCCTGCCAGGGGGTATTGGCAGGCCGGGAGAGGGTTGTGTCCGGTATATATTCGGGGATTATGAGACCCCTTGGTGACCCGTAGCGACGGCAATGTCACGATTCTCCTCTGTTTGGCAACAGGAAAGTCTTGACCTGGAAACCAATTTGCCTATGATGTCCCTTTTGCCCGGGATTCAGACCAGCCGGGGTAAGGGGCATGCGTGCCCCAAACGAAAGCACTTTAATCGCCTGACCTTTTTGGGAAACGCCAGTGAAACAACCAAGCCTTCCCAAGGAGCCGGGATTTTCAAGACTGAACGAGGTAAGCCTCCATGAAACGGACATTCCAACCCAGCAATGTGCGCCGCAAGCGCAATCACGGCTTTCGGGCTCGTATGGCAACCCGTGGTGGCCGGCAGATAATCGCCCGCCGTCGCCGTCGGGGTCGTCGTCGGCTTGCCGTCTGATCCTCTTTCGTTCTTTGAGATAAGGAATGAAAGGCGCTTGGACTCCACCGCGCCGATGACTCTCAGCCCATCCGACCGGACAGCCCCCCCCGATTCCGAGGGAAATTCACCCCGGGAAACCCATCCAAACCTGCCAAAAATGCAGAGCGAGGATCCCAGTGGGGCCTGTTTTCCAAAGCATCTTCGGATTCTGGACTCCAGAGAGTTCCGACAGATTCAAAACGGTGGGCTAAGCAGCAAGACACCTCTTTTTGTCCTGGTTTGGCGGCCCGGATCCCAAGCAGGGATGCGTTTGGGTTTGACTGTCAGTCGCAAGGTGGGTGTGGCGGTCGTTCGCAATCGGGTCAAGCGGGTGGTGCGGGAATTTTTTCGACAGCGCATTGCCGGCAACCGCCAGGTGAGTGAATCTTTTCGCCAGCAAGAGAGATCCGCCCAGAGGCACAAGGTGTCCACTGGCGGGAATCCTGAAGCGATTCGTCACCAAAACGGGGCCTCTGGTCGTTCTTCCGACAGCGGTCCAAGGGTGCAAGCTGTTGAAGATCGCGGCCAGGACTTTGTGGTGATCGCCCGCCATCGCGCCGGAAAATCGGACAATGCCGCCTTGCGGAAAGATTTGGAGCGGCTTTTTTTTAAGCCATCCAACCAGCACTCACAACGTTCAAAGCCAAGGCCTGCCCAAAGGCGCAGGCACCAGCCGAAACAGGGTTGAAGCCGTCATACGGAATTCACCTGTCGAAGGTTGCGATATTTGTCGTTGCGATATCTGTCACAGTAAGTAAAACGCCCCGCCGGGAATATCCTGACCGGGGTGGCTTAATCCGGTAGCGAACCGCAGGCCGGATGGATGGATGCTTGATCGGTAGGACTGATATGAAACGGCTGCTCCTGGGATTGATCCGTGGTTACCAATGGCTCATTACCCCCTTTCTGCCTCCGAGCTGTCGTTTTCATCCCACCTGCTCCAGCTATGCCATCACCGCCATTCGCCGCCACGGCAGCGGGCGGGGTCTGTTTTTGGCTGTTAAAAGAATCATGAAGTGCCATCCCTTTCATCCCGGCGGACTGGACCCGGTCCCCTAGTTTTCGATGAGGTAAGGATTTCCATGGATCAGCGTACCGTTTTGGCCATCGGCCTCTCTTTTGCTCTGCTGATGGCCTATCAGGTCTTCCTTTCCGTCTATTATCCCACCCCTGAGCAGGGTACGGAAATAATCCTGCAGGATGATGGCTCCCCGGTGGAAGGCGGAGTCGATTCAGATGTGGTCGTGGGTAAAGGTGCCACTGGCCCCGTGCTGGAAACCGACGGAGCCAAACCCCAGCCGGTGGCGCAACCCGTGGTTTATGATCCCGGTCCCACCGCCTCTTTTGAAAACAGCCTGGTCAGTGGTCAGATTTCCCTGAACGGGGGGCAGCTGATCGATCTGCGCTTTTTCAAACATCTCACCGAAATGGGGGAAAACGGCGAGCCGATCCAATATTTGAACGGCTCCGGTCCCCAGCAGTTTTTTAGCGAAAGCGGGTTTTTATCCACACCCGGACTCAAAATGCCTGGTCGTGATACCAACTGGCAGCTGGCCAAGGGATCCGGCAATCTGGATGAGGGTGAGATCCTCCTGGTCTGGGATAACGGCGCTGGTTTGCAATTTGAAAAGCGGCTTGAATTCAATCGGGACTCCTACCTGATGACCATCACCGACCGGGTGGTCAATCATACCGGTGAAGAGATCCCCGTCTATCACTTCGCCCAACTGGTACGCATTCGCCCGGAAGTCTCTCCGGACCAGGCCATGGCCATCGCTGACTTTGAGGGCCCCATCGGCTACCTTGACGGCGTGCGGGTTCTCAACGCCTACGACGATATCATCACTCAGGATTATTCCCAAAAGGCGATGGAAGGTTGGGCCGGTTTTTCCGATAAGTTTTTCCTGGCGGCGATGATTCCCGGCCCCGAAGCGAAAGAGCGCAAATATTATTTTGACTATGACGCTCCCTCCTATCGGGTGGGTGTGGTGTCGCCGAAAAAGAGTCTGAAATCGGACAGTGATCTGGTTTCCAGCCTGCAATATTTTATCGGTCCCAAGGAAATTCGCACCCTGGAAGCGCAAAATCTCAACCTGGAGCGGGCCATCGACTATGGCTGGTTTCACTTCCTGGCGGTGCCTCTGGTTCAGATTCTTCTCTTCTTCAATGACTTTTTCCACAACTATGGCGTCGCCATCATTTTCCTGACCATCCTGATCAAATTGCTCTTCTTCCCGCTGGCCAACAAGAGCTACCACTCCATGGCGGCGATGAAAAAATTGCAGCCCAAAGTGGAAGAGTTGCGCAAAAACTATAAAGACGACAAGCAGCGCATGAACCAGGAGATGATGAAGCTCTACCAGGATAACAAGGTCAATCCCCTGGGGGGCTGTCTGCCCATTGCGGTGCAGATTCCGGTCTTTTTCGCCCTCTATAAGGTCCTGTTTCTTTCCATCGAGATGCGCCACACGCCGTTCTTTTTGTGGGTACAGGATCTTTCTGTTCAGGATCCCTACTATGTGTTGCCGGTGCTGATGGGAATTTCCATGTTCATTCAATCCCGAATGAATCCAGCCCCGGCTGACCCGGTTCAAGCCAAGGTGATGATGCTGTTGCCGGTGGTCTTTACCATCTTCTTCCTCACCTTTCCTTCGGGTCTCGTGCTCTACTGGTTGGTTAACAACACCCTCTCCATTCTCCAGCAGGGTTACATCATGAAAAAAACCGCCTGAACCAGTCTGGCGTTTTATCCCCAACAAGGTAGGGTGGGGTCGACCAGGCCCCTATCGAAAGTCAGGCCATGCGCCCTCCCCTGCATCTGGAATCCGACCCGATCATGGGTCTTGCGACACCGCCCGGCAGCTCCGCCGTGGCGGTGTTGCGTTTGAGTGGCCCCAACCTGCTGCCTTCTCTGCTTCCCCTCTTTTCCACGCCCTCCGGCAATGCTCTTGAGGTTGGGGACTTTACCCCCCGAAAACTGCGCCTTCTTTATTTCCTGGATTATGATGACGCCCCCCCCCTCGATCAGGTGCTGGTGGTCTATTTTCCTGCGCCCCATTCAGCTACCGGTGAAGATCAGGTAGAGATCCACCCCCACGGATCCCCCGTGATTCTTTCCAGAATGATGGAGCGTCTTCTTGAAGTGGGATTTCGGACCGCCCGCCCGGGTGAATTCAGCCGCCGGGCTTATCTCAACGGCAAGATGGATCTGGTGCAGGCTGAAGCGCTCATGGGGCTCATTGAGGCCTCTTCCCTGCGCGCCGCAAGGGAAGCCTCCCGACAGCTGGCAGGCTCCCTCTCAGAGCGTCTGGGAGCCATTCGCGGGGAGCTTGTGGCGCTGCTTTCCCATCTGGAAGCGGGGCTCGATTTTCCCGATGAAGAGATCTCCCCTGACAATCAGGCGGTGATTGCAGAACGTCTGGCCCAGGTTTTGGCCTCCCTTCAGGAAATGCTTTCATCCGCACAGACCGGCAGGCATCTCAGTGAAGGGTTTCAGCTGGTGATTATGGGCCGCCCCAATGTGGGGAAATCATCCCTCTTCAATCGGCTCATCGGTCAGGATCGGGCCATTGTCACCCCCCTGCCCGGCACCACCCGGGACCTCATCGAAAATCAGCTCATCATCGATGGCATCCCGGTGCTGCTGGTGGACTCCGCCGGCATCCGCTCCCAGGCCGAAGAGATTGAGCAGGAGGGCATTCGCCGGGCCAAGGCCAAGGCTCAGGGGGCCGATGGGGTTTTGTTTGTGGGTGAGGCGCATCTTGGTCTTCAGGAAGAGGAGGAGCTGATGCTTGGGGGTCTTGATCCCGAACGGCTGATCGTGGTCTGGAACAAAGGCGATCTGTGCTCTCCCCTCCCCGATCCGACCCGCGTCAATCCGCCCTCTCCCCCCCAAACCCCA
>JADFZT010000028.1 GCA_015232395.1 Magnetococcales bacterium
CCCCCGCACGATAAATTGCAATCCCCAGGATAAAGGCGGCTCCCGCTTTTCCGGATGCTTCGCCAAATCAATCAACAGCGCCCGATCCCCCTCACTGGAGCGCCGGGCTATGTGCTTCGCCAGCGCAGGCCAGAGGGGATCCCCTTTGTAAGCTTTGAGAGCGTTTATGAATGCTGTGTCATAATCTGAAGGATTAAAGGAGAGCCTGGCTGCATACCGAAAAAGGTCAAGTTCAGGAGAAAGGCTTCCTATGGTATTAGCTAAGAGAAAACGAGGACTGATTCGACCTATAGAAAAGAGTTCTACGTGAACAAAATTTCGATATACAGGAGCATCTGAATTGAGTCCCAACTCCATAGTGAAAGCGAGTTCTGCAAGCCCCAAGTCGTGCTTCAGTTGGTGTGTCGAGTTGTGTCTTGAGTTGTGCAAATCCAAGCACCTGTGAACCATATTGTATGTTGAGCTGTTGGCAAAGTTGCGTGCAAAATTATATGCCAAGCTATACGCCCAGTCGCGTGCTGAATTATGCGTCAAGAGGTATGATATATCTTGCACCATGTGCTGTGCCCAGTAGCTTGTCCAGTTGTACGTTAAGTTGTGTGTCCAGTAGCGTGTCAAGTAGCGTGAAGAATCGCGTGCCCAGTCGCGTGCCCAATAGCGCCCTAAACTGTGTGCCAAACTGCGCGCCGAATCGCATGCCAACGAGTCATGATCTCTGTTAAGTGTTGTTTTGAAAATCGTTTTTGATGTTTGTTTTAAAATTTCCATACCAGAAGTAAGGTTGGCTAGTGACTGCAGACGGAGGCCAGCCTGTAAACGATGAGCAGGCCAACACTGCAACAGCATCAATGGCCATTGTTCTTTCCCCGGCCAACCCGGCGCACCACCACTCAATATTCGACCGACAGCCAGGGAGTGATCATCTTTAGGGGAGCCTTCCAGATTATTGATGATGGCAAAGCAGTTGGATTGAGAGGAAGGTTTTTGCAGTGGTGGCAGGTTGGCTAACTCACTGGCCTTCTCCAAACGCAGGAAAGAGATCCACTTGGCAGAGGCCGCTTTTTTTTGAAAATGGTCGGTCAGTTTGTTTCTGCGCTCCTCCTGGCGACTGGCTCCCCAGGCTTGAAAACAGCGATCTGTGGCATCAGAAAACCATTGCCAGAGGAGTAGATCGCTGCTCTGTTGCAGCCATGCATCGAAAACCGATTCTTCTCCAATACCATCCGCCAACAGAGCCCCGGCAAACCAGAGGCCGCTTTTTTTGTCCTGCAAGAGCCCCTGTAACACGGAAACCATTTTCCCTGGGCTGCCCCCACCCACCAGTGCACCCCAAAGCCTCAGTGTCTCCCACCAGTCACCTTCTTGGCATTTTTTCTGGCACATCTTAAGCCGCACAGAGTCGCCTTCCACTTCTTCCTTCAGGTGCCAGGCGGTGAGAAATTCCTGAAAGCTCAAGTGGGCAAAGGCAAGAGTGCCGTCCGTCCGATCTACCAGTACTCCAGCCGGTCCTGCAAGCCAAGCCAGGAAACCAAATCGTTGATTCGTGCCCCAACCTTCAGGGAGCATTCGGGCCATCTCACGAGTTTTGAGGACGATGGTTGAGCGACTGTTTTTCTCGTATCCCTTTTCCTGAACCCTGAAGGCCAACTCTGCTGTTACCCGGATTCGTTCAGCTTGTTTTTCCGGTCGCCAGTGTTCAGCCCCCAGCTGTGCCCCGCTTTTTTCCTTGCGATCCGGGAGGGCGGTGAGGAAGTTTTCGATGCAGAGTTCATAGAGTCGATGCCGCTCATCCGGGAGGGGGCTGGAGCGGGAGATGAGGAGCATCATGGTGAGGAGGAGGGCGGTGCGGGAGAGGGCTTGGGCATCTGGAGAGCGGGAGAGGGCTTCCTGAAATTCAGTGAAAGCGGTAGCCGAGGTGTTTTCCTCCTCCCCATAACACACCTGGAAAAAACGTTGGCCCAGGGTGTTGATTTCGGCATCGTTCAGCGGTTGGATATCCAGCACCTCAAAGCCATCGCTGTGGGAGGGGCGACCATCACCATAGGGGCGGCTGCTTACCACTACCAGCACCCGGGGATGGACCTTCATAAATCCAAGCAACTTGGCGCGCAGATCCTCCCCCAACTCTCCCAACTCATCCCAGCCATCCACCAGGAGCACGGGGCGGGGGCTTTTCTTTTGGGTGAGAAATTGTGTGAGTTTTTTCCCATCCAACCGATTTTCAGACAACCACTCTTCCAGATAACCCTCCAGGGAGAGCTTTTCCCCATGCTCTTCCCTGTTCCAAAGCCGGGCAAGATTGCGCAACTCCACCATGATCGGTAGCGCCACCTCCCCCTGTAAAAGCTGCCGAAAAGTCCACCGCATCCAAGTGGTCTTCCCGGAACCAGCCACCCCACGAATCACCAGAGGCCTTTCCCGTTCGAGCAGAGAATCGGGATTCAGGATGGCACCTCGGTCAAGTTCGTTCGGGTCGAATCCTTCCCCAAGCCGAAGGGGCAGATACATCGCTTCCAACCCGGC
This sequence comes from Magnetococcales bacterium, assembly GCA_015232395.1. NCBI lineage: Bacteria > Pseudomonadati > Pseudomonadota > Magnetococcia > Magnetococcales > Magnetococcales bacterium. The sequence goes on from JADFZT010000028.1 coordinate 2,524, forward strand.
ATCAATAGGCCTTCCCGCTCCACCACTCTGAGCCACCCCCGCATGTTTCAAATCCCAACGCCCAAAGAGTGCCGACATCCGATCCCGATAAGATTGAAGAAAGCCGGAATAGTCTTTGGCCGGAGAGAGAGGTGAAGAGGGCTTGCCTTGGGTCGGTTGCCAGCTTTGAAAATGGGCCGGTAGATGCAGCTTCCAGGACTCTCCATTCAGCTTGGCACCATTGGGGATATAACGGCCTGGGGTCACATGGTCTGAAGCTGGAGCTTGGGGATCATATTTGAGGATCCAGTTGCGGATCTGTTTCTCAGCGGGATCGAGAAGAACCAGCTGGCAAGCGTTGGGTTCATCCTTGGGGAGCTTGTGGGGGGTGCAAGCCCAGCTCCCGGCGGAGAGTAGGGGAGCGACGCCGGATTCACCGGAGCTCCATAACTTATGGCCACTGGCGTGGTGGTGCCCATGGAGCAGCAGTTGCACCTCCCGCTCTTTCACCAGACGCTCCAAAAAAGGCCTTCCCTCAACCCCATTCAAATCCGCAGCAAAGCGCCGAACGAGTTTGGCATCCAACGATTTGTCAGCGGCATACGCCATCCATTTTTCAATATTCCCAGGCACCGTCCCATCCGGATTGTGATGGAGCAGCACCAGTTTCATCCGTTCCGTATCACCCTGCCAATGATCCATCACCCCTTGAGCCTGCTCTTTACTAATTGATCCCACATGATCCTCTATCCGATGGGATTCAAGCTCACAGGAGTTGAGAATAGCCGAAGTTAACGAAAGCTTGGGAAAGTCAAACACCCAAACACCAGAGCCAAGACGGGTGCCAAACAGCTCGGGATCACGCCTATAGAAAGAGCGTAAAAAATCCTGAAATGTTTTAAACTTAACCCCATCCATCCGCTGGCGAAGTTCATCATTATCGAAACCTTCCTCATCCTGAAAAGCCGCTACAGCCAGGCACCGGCTCCAGGAAACATCGTGATTCCCCGGCGCGAAGAGAAAATGGTCCCGGGGGATTTCAAGCTCATCGGAGATCACCTCAAAAAAGAGCTGTGCCTCCTCATACTCATCGGGAAAAGCCGCCTCCGCCACATCCCCCGTCACCGCCGCCAAAGCAAAGGGAACACCTCCCGCCACCCGATCCCGCTCCTCCCTCACCGAAGAGGCAAACCGACTCCCCAACTCTTTTTTATCCATCCCGGCAAAGCGGCTGTGCTTGCCAAAATGAAGGTCGGAAAGATGCAATATCAGGATGGGATCACGAGAAGCCATGGTGGATTCCAGGTGGTAAGAATGGATGGATACGAAAACCACTGGAATGATAGCGAATGCTCCATGGGATCTGCAATCATCTATCAGGGGAAATGAATAAAGGGGGGGGAGAGGTTTACAGGAGGGGAAGACTGTTCAATCCATCTACCGCAACCCATCCCGACCGGATCAGGCAGGCTGCTGACAGGTCAATCCGATCCAGGCCAAATTGGGGCAGAGGAGTTGGCGCTTGGGATGAAAAAACAATCAGCCCATATGGGAGGGGGGCGGTGGGGAGGAGGGTAACTCAATATGGATTTGGATCGGTTGATCCTTTCTGAGGATATCCAGGATGAGTCGATCCCCCCAGGCAACACCCCGCAGAAGCCGAACCAGGGCATGGGAGGTTTGAATTGGGATATCGTTGAGGCGTTGGATTCGGTCACCAGCTTGGAGATCAGAGGTGGCAGCGATACTCTTCTCGCTGATCTTTTCAATCTTGACCGAGCCATCCTCTTCCACCAGATGAATCCCCAACCGAACCGGGGGCAGTGTATCCGGGGATTCCTGGGTGCCCCACACATAAGTGCCAGCATCTCCAGGAGCCCAATCTCCCCCCACACTCCAAGGGATGACCGTAACCACCTGATCCACTCCACGGTGTTCCAGCTGATAGGGTATGCCAAATCCCTGCAACAGATGACCGCTACCAGCCAGCCCCACCACCTGAGCCTCCGGATGATCAGCCAGCCAATTGACGATGGCATCTGCCATCACCCCATCCCACACCTGCTGCGCCTCGACAAAATAATCAAACCGCATCTTCCCGGCCATCATCGGATGGCTCTCAAAAATTTCCGATAAATAGCCCCGATAGGCTCCAGAGGCCGGGGCAATCTCCGGGAGTTGGTTTCGAATCTCCCGAGCCAGCTGGGCCATACCCTGCATGCGCACAGCGCGCACCACCTCTCGCCGCACATTCATGGCAAAGAGGGGGATCCCCTTTTCCTTCACAAATCTTAAAATCGGTAGATAAAGGTCGGCATCATACCCCCAGGTAAAATACCAGGAGACCGCATCCAGAAAGGCCTCTTCTTCCAACTCCCCCGCTACCCACCGATCCAATTCGGGTTGCAGATCTTTGGGAAACATCTCCATACCCACGGCGAGATTGGGGTTGGATTCATATGATTTTTTGATTATCGAGAGTTGAATAGCGTGATGATGAGGGTTGGTATGGGACTCTCCAACCAGCACCACCTGTTTATCCTGCGCCTCCTGGATGAGGGTGGATTCGTCGATGGTGGTGCGATCTACAGCGCGGACGATTTCACGATGGTCGATGTCGATAGGGCCTGCCATGAGTATGGATACCAGGGAAAAGAGGGCAAGGAGGGCGACTTGGACCATGGTTCCCTTTCTAGGTTACGATAACATAAAAAAATCAGAATAAAACAATTATGTTGATAGGGCGACAATCCGATCATTCATCACTTCGAGATGTTCTGCCAGCCGGGTGATGAGTCGGTCCCGCACCCGCTCCAGGGTTTCCTGGGTGAGGTTTTCCATAGTGGAAAAATCGGTCATGAAGTCAGAGATGGAAGCGCCGGTATCCTCTTCCAGGATGGCGTTGAGATCCTCTTCTATTTCAAACTCGGGCTCTTCATGGCTCAAGTCGGAAATTTTGCGGTGCATCTCATCCAGGATCCAGAGCAGGCGGCGAATGACCTGATCCTTCAACTTGCCCCGCATCACCGTGCCCATGGGCTCCAATACGTCGTGTCCAAAGCGGATGGCCAGAGCCACCCCATCCGCAAGATGGTGGATCACTTCGGGACTTAGCTCTGGTGGGGGCATGTCAGGGTCAGAGCGGGGGGCGTGGACAATGACATTGGTAGCGCGAGGGCGGCCGGTTAAAAATGAAATTTCACCAAAAAAATCTCCCGGCCCCAGTGTCGCCAGGGGAATGGAGGTGCCGGTCTTGACCACACTGGCAAACCCCGCCAGGAGCAGATAAAACCCCCGCGCCTCCTCCGTACCCTCCCGAATCAAAAATTCACCCTTATCGTAACGGCGCAGGGTGATGAAAGCCTCCTGCTGTACCAGGATCTCCTTTTCGTCTGCCGTAAAGATCCTGAACAGGCGCTGGGAGTCCAAAATACCCAGAAGCTCATCCAGATCCAGACCGGAGATGGTCCTCATAGTGCCTCATCAACAAAATGGGGTGGGTTGGCCAAAGTCAATCCTGGGTGGCTGAAACGCTTTTTCAGCAAAGATTCTACCGCACCTCTGGCCCGGGGATCTACAAACACCCGTGCCAGACGCCTGCGGCTGTGTCCTAAAAAATTGACGTGGGCCGAGGCTTCTTCCGCTGCCCGCACCCCGCCACTATCTACCACATGAATCGGATCAGACAAGGATACGGCATATTGTAGATGGGCGTAAGGGGCTCTTTCAAGTTGATCCATCTGGACCAATAGTTTCAGGGGGCGCATATGAAGCTCACCGGAGTCATCCGCTACCGCTACCATCCGATCCTGCTCCTGATGAAAAAACAGCTCCAGAGCATCTGCTGAGGCCCGATCCGGCAACAGATCCGACCCGCCCACATCAGCTCCGGCATGGTTCCAGAATAGCCGACGATAAACAGGCCGCCGGTTGCGAAAGAGGTGGCACTTCCAGCGCAACTCCTCCTGGGCGTCGGTTTCGGGCGTACGATCTGCCCAGTGCCCCACGGCATAATCCAATACCGCATCGTCCAACGCCAAAAAATCGACCATCCGTGGTTTGTGATGCCCCTTCACCGCCCCCTCCAGATAGGCCCGCAATTCTGGTGGTATTCCCGGTGGTGGAGCTCCTTCCAGCTTCCAGATCCAGAGGATGGTCCGGAATAGATGGATCAACAACACCTCAAAAGCCCGTACCGTCTTGTGGTCATACACCTGCCGATACATGTGATCCCGAGCGGTGATGTAGCTCTCCAAAGCCGCCGGTCCCCGGGAAATATCGAGACACAGCCGCCAACCATCGGCCATATGTTGCACGGTCAGACTGTGCAGCACCCATTCCAAATCGTAGCGGCCATAGGAGACCCCGGTAAAATGGGCATCCCGCAAAAGATAGTCCATGCGATCGGCATCCAGCTGGCTGGAGATCATTTGCCGTCCCCAATGGGGATGCTTGTTCGGAGGATGGCTCTTTTGCTTGAACCCTAAAATGGCACCGATTCCAGAGAGAAAAAAATCATTATCGATAGTCAGGCGTTTGCAGTGGCTTTCGATAATTTTATTGACTTGGCTCTTGCCGGATAGAATTTCCAGCCCCCACACTTCATGGCAGGGGGCTTGGGGGTCGATCTGTTCGAAGACGTGGGAGTAGGGGCCGTGGCCCAGATCATGGAGGAGGGCGGCTACTTTGACCTGCAACACTTCCACGCGATTGGGTTCGGTTCGGCCCCGGGGAAAGAGCGCTCCCAGCATTCGCTTGGCCAGATGCAGGGTACCCAAAGCGTGGGAAAAGCGGTTGTGCTCAGCCGAAGGATAGACCCGGCTTGCCGGACCCAGTTGGCGAATACGCCGCAGGCGTTGCATCTCCGGAGTGTCGATGAGATCAAGGAGCATCCCATCCCCCCAATCGAGCCAATCCGTGGCAGGCCCTCCCTCCTCACGGTGGAGGGTGATCATGTCGTGGACGGCATCCCGAAACACCTTGTGGGTCATGGTGGGGGCCCGGTCTCGGTCGGGGGTGGGTGTCGGACTTTTTCCCAGGCAGCACGATATTTTTTCAACCGCGCCAAATCCCGGTCGCTCAACAGAGCCCCCAGGCGCTGGATGTTCATGTTGTCTTCAAGGTCCAGGCGTTTGATATTTCGGGCCAGGGGGTGGACGAGCACCCGCTCAAGATAGGCTTCGTAGGATTCATCCGGGAGGTGGGTGAGGGCTGTGAGGGCGGTAAGAACTGTTTCGCAAAATCCTTCAGCCCGGAGATCCTGAAGGGTGATGGGGCTATCCTCCACCACATCGTGGAGTACCGCTGTGATACGTCCCTTCTCTCCTGATATTTTCATCATCAGGCGTAGGGGGTGGAGAATGTAGGGCTCTCCTGCTTTATCCAATTGGCCGGCGTGTGCACTGGTGGCAATAGCTATGGCCCGCTCCAGAGTGGACACAGGCTTCCCCCCTATGATGATCAATCGTCAGACGACGGCAAGCATCCGTTCCAAAGCCACCTTGGCTTGCTGGGCCTCGCCAGCGGGTACGGTGATGCGGTTGACCACATGGCCTTGTTCAAGATTTTCCAGCGCCCAACACAGATGCTGTGGATCAATGCGGAACATGGTGGAGCACATGCAGATGGTGGGACAAAGAAAGTGAATTCCCTTGTCCGGCATCTCATTTTTGAGCCGATTGACCAGGTTCAACTCGGTGCCGATGGCAAAGTTGCTGCCTGATGGAGCTTCCCGAACCGCCTTTTGAATCTGTTCGGTGGAGCCCAAGGTATCCGCCTTTTGACACACCTCAAAGGAGCATTCAGGATGAACGACAATCTGGATGCCGGGAATGCGCTCCCGAAAGAGATCGATATGAGCCGGCTGGAACATCTGATGCACCGAACAAAAACCGTCCCAAAGAAGCACCCTGGCCTTTTTGATCTGGGCCTCGGTGAGTCCACCCATGGGTTTTCCAGCTTGCCAGAGGGCCATCTCCTCCAGGGGTATGCCGAGCTTGTGGGCGCTGTTGCGGCCCAAATGTTGATCAGGGAAAAAGAGCACCTTTTGTCGCTGGCTGAAGGCCCACTCCAAAATTTTCACGGCATTGGAGGAGGTGCAAACCGTGCCGCCGTGTTCCCCGCAAAAGGATTTCAGATCAGCGGTGGAGTTGACGTAGGTGATGGGGGTACAGGTATTTTCGACATCGAGAACCTGGCTTAACTCCTCCCAGGCCACAGAGACCGCCGGAAGGTCTGCCATATCAGCCATGGAGCAACCGGCTGCCAAATCGGGTAGAATGGCCGTCTGGTCGGGGCTGGAAAGAATGTCTGCCACCTCAGCCATGAAGTGTACCCCGCAGAAGACAATATATTCTGCCTCCGGGCGTTGGGAAGCCAGGCGGGCGAGCTTCAGGGAGTCACCGGTGAGATCAGCGAATTTATAGACCTCTTCCCGCTGATAGTGGTGCCCCAGGATGACGGCGCGCGTTCCTAATCGTTCCTTGACGGCAGAGATGCGCAGATCCAATGCTTCATCGCTGAGATCATAGAGTGGCTCCAGCGGGACCGGTGGTTGGTCGGACATGACATTTTCCCTCAAGTGTCTGGGAGTGGCCTGAAAAAGTGCCGTACTTTAACAATCACTGGCAGGAACTGAAAGAGGCCTTGCGTGCCCAGGCCTTGGCTATTGGTTTTGATGTGGCCCGATTTGCCCCGGCAACCCCCCCTCCAACTGCCGATAACCTGTTGCCATGGCTGGAAAAAGGCTGTCACGGTGAGATGGCTTGGCTGACTCAAAATACCGCTCGGCGTCAGGATCCCGGTCAGCTGATGGAAGGGGTTGGGGTGGTGTTGGTGTTGGGCTCCAACTATCGCCCGGCTGAATCCTTTTGCCATACTCCCCCAAGGATGGGCATTTCCGCCTACGCTCGCAACAACGACTATCACGATCATCTGAAAAAACGCCTGAAACGGCTCTCCCGCTGGCTGAGGGATCATCTGGGAGAAGAGGTCAATACCCGGGGATTTGTGGATACCGCACCGGTGATGGAAAAGCCACTGGCCGCGACGTGTGGCATCGGCTGGCAGGGTAAAAATGCTCTGCTCATCTCCCGGCAATATGGCGCCTGGTTGCTACTCTCCGAGCTTTTTTTGCCCTTCCCGTTGCCTCCTGATCCCCCTGAGCCCGACCGATGTGGCAGCTGCAATCGTTGCCAATTGGCCTGCCCCACCGGCGCACTGGATATCCCCTACCGGCTCGAAGCCCGCAACTGTATCGCCTATCTCACCGTGGAATATAAAGGCCCGATCCCTCTTCATCTGCGCCGGGCCATGGGCAACCGGGTGTTTGGTTGTGATGACTGTATCGAAGCTTGCCCCTGGAATCGTTTTGCTCCAGCTACGGGGGATGAGGCCTTTCTGCCCAGGGAGTCTTTGACTGCACCAAGTCTACTGGAATTTGCTGATTTGGATGAGGACACCTTTCGGGCGGTTTTTCGTAAATCCCCCATCAAGCGCATCGGGCGGGAGCGGTTTTTGCGCAATCTGGCGGTGGCTTTGGGCAATTGGGGGGCTCCTGAGGCTTTATCCGCTCTGGAACGTTTGAGAGATGATCCATCCCCGTTGGTGCAAAGTCACGCGCTTTGGGGGCTTGATGCGGCTTTGATGCCGGATAAAAACACCCGGGAAAAGAATGATGATGTGAGAGATGCGGGGAAAAAGGGTTGTGTTGAATCGATGGGAAAAGCGTTTTATCTGTTTAAAAATGGCCAGCCAAATAATTGATTCATGTATTTTTCGTCATGATCGGTTGGATTGGAGTGGCAAGGATTAAGGGGACTGTTCTTTATATGCAGGGTTTCGCTCATACCTTCATGAAAGGTCTCGCTCGGAGAGTGGAAAAAGTATAAAATTGTGTCTGTTTTTTCGATGGTTGGAAAATATATCTGGTCAGTTGATCTCCGAGGGGGCTTTCTGAAGATCATTCGGTGCAGATCCGGGGGGTTGGATCATCGGGGAGGAATCATGTTCATTCGATCCATTATTGGGGTGTTGAGTTTCCTGCTGTTATTATCTGGTCAGGCCATGGCTGAGACGCCTGTCTACAATTTTGCCATTCCCCCCTGGCAAAAAGGGCGAGCGGTTGATGACATTCGCATTCTCTACAAGCCCATGCTCACTTGGCTGGGTGAGCAGACCGGCAGCCGGTTTAATTTTATCCAGGGGCGCAGCTATGCCCATATAATCGAAATGGTCGCCAATGGCCAAGTGCAGCTTGCGGGGATGTCCCCAGTGCCGTATGTGCTGGCCAAGCGGATGAATCCGGAGGTTTCGGTTCTCACTACCGAGCTAAAATGGAACAAAGACAAGACCCGCCTGATCGATGCCTACCGGGGTTATATTTTAACACACCAGGATCGGGAGGATATCCAGCAGGTTGAGGATCTGGCAGGCAAGCGTTTTGGTTTCGTCAAGCTGGAATCCTCCAGTGGCTATAAATATCCCAACGCCCTGTTGCGAGATCGGGGGATCATTCCGGCACAGTTTTTTTCGGATATTTTTTTTCTGGGTGGCCATCCCCGGGTCACCGATGCCATCGCAGCAGGCTCCATTGACGCTGGGGCTACCTGGGATTTTAACTGGTCTCAGGCAGAGAAAAAGCATGGCCAGATTTTTAAGCCCATTTTGGAAACCCCTCCCATTCCCAATCTCTGTATCGTGGCCCACCCATCGTTGCCAAAATCGATACAGGATAAAATTCAAGGCCTGCTGGTCAATATCGATCCGGCACTCCTGAAAGGATTGCCAGCACAAGGCTATGCGGTGCGACCAGACAGTTTTTACGACATCGTCCGCACCCTGGTGGATCAGGAGGAAGGCGAAAAATAATTTTCGATGGTTCCAACCAACCGCCATATCATAATGGCGCTGGGAGATTTTTTTGTTCACTCTGCGGATTAAACTACTTATTCCAACCCTCCTGACCACCCTCCTGTTTGCAGCAGGCATCGGTTACATCACCGTTCGCCAGTATGACGCCTTCCAAAAGGCCTCCACTCAGAGAACTGAGACGCTCCGGCAAGGCCTTTTCAGTCGCATTGATCAGCTTTTTGATCGCAATGACGATTTGACCAATCTGCTCCACAACAACTGGCAGTTTGTCGACAATCTGATTCTGCGGGATATGGAAGGGCTGCTTGACGTCATCACCCCCTACTATGAAGGGTTGGATTTTGATCTGGTGGCGTTTTACGACCCAGAAGCCAAACTGCTGGTGAGGGCGGATAAACCCGGTTTTTTTGGTGAAACCGACCAACTGATGAACCGTGTACTCAGTGCCAATGATCATATGGGCGTGCTTGATTCTCTGGTTCTCTTTGAAAATAAAATGATCGCCCTCTCTCTTTCCCGGATGGATGGTATGTCCGGTCCCATTGGCGTTTTGGCGGTAGGGCATCAGATCAGTCAGGTTTGGTTGGATCGTTTTATAGCTCATAATGATCACCTCATGATTTCTCTCTCTCTGGGAGAAACCACTCTGCAAAATGAACATTACGACCTGAAAGTCCTTGAGGCTGCTCATCTTAAAAAAACCCACATGATCTATCAGATCCCGGGAAACAGAAGAGACAATCTGGGGATCACCCTATGGGAAGATCCTTCGGTGATTGAGGCCCGTTTTCAGAGGGATCTCACGATTATCACCTTTCCTCTGATCGTGTTGAGCTTTTTGGTGGTTGTTATCTCCCACCGGGTGGTGCAACAGACGGTTCAAAGTCTTCAGGAAGCGCGAGAGGCGGCAGAGAGAGCCAAGCAGGAACTGGAGGATCGGGTCGAGGAGCGTACAGTTGAACTTCGGGAGGTGGTCGGCGAGCTACAGGAGGAGATCGCCGAGCGCAAGCGGGTTGGGATTGCCCTGCGGGTTCAGGAGGAAAATGCCAAGCGAGCCAACGTCTTCAAATCCCAGTTTTTGGCCAACATGAGCCATGAAATTCGCACCCCCCTGAACGCCATCATCGGTCTGACGGGGTTGGCCCTGCAGGTGGAGCTTTCAGCCAAGGTTCGGGACTATCTGGAAAAAATTACCCGTTCTTCCCACTCTCTGTTGCGTCTGATCAGCGATATTCTCGACTTTTCCAAAATCGAAGCCGGCAAGTTGGAGCTGGAGCATACCGATTTTCTGCTGCGGGATCTTTTCGATCATCTCTCCAACCTGTTTCGTACAGCCACTTGGGATAAACAGGTGGAGCTGGTGATGGGCATCACCACAGAGTGTCGTCATCAGCTGAGGGGGGATCCCCTGCGTTTGGAGCAGGTTTTGATGAACATGATCTCCAACGCCCTCAAATTTACCGAGTCGGGTGAGGTGGTGGTGTGGGTGAGGGGGATGGACGAAACAGCTGACGGTGAGGTGGTTTTGCTGTTTTCCATTCGGGATAGCGGTATTGGTATGACCGAGGCCGAAACCGAGGGGCTCTTCGAGGCTTTCACCCAGGCTGACAACTCTACCACCCGGAAATTTGGCGGGACGGGTTTGGGGCTCGCTATCAGCAAGCAGCTGGTGCAACTGATGAACGGCCATGTTTGGGTGGAGAGTGAGCCGGGTAAGGGGAGTACTTTTTTCTTTACCGTGACCCTGCCTCGTGGCAGCGAGGGTGAGGGAAGTGAGATGACTCCCCCGGAGGGTTTGGGGGGGCTGAAGGTGTTGGTGGTAGAGGATAATGCCGCAGCCAGAGATTTTATTTCCGAGCTGCTGGGCTTTTTTGGCTTTGTGACAACCGCAGTGGCTTCCGAGACCGAAGGGTTGGCAGCTTGGAAGATAGGGCTCACCTCTGATAGCCCCTATGAGCTGGTTATGATGGATGTCGCCTCCCAGGTCTCTGGACTAGCGCAACAATCCCAACAGTTTATCCATGAGATCTCCTCCTCTGATCAGGGATCCCCCCCCAAAATCATCTTGATGGTGGGCAATGGTGAGGTAGAGGATATCCACCTGGGTGCTGGACAGGCCAATGTGGGAGCCCTTCTCGCCAAGCCCCTGAATTGTTCCAGCCTGTTTGACACCATCATGGATCTTTTTGGTCAGGAGGTGGAAAAGGTCTCCCGGCCAAGCCTGCACGAGACTGATCCTGACGAGGTGATAGCCAAAGTGGGTGGCAGCCGGGTGTTGTTGGTGGAGGATAATGCCATCAATCGACAGGTGGCAGGGGAGGTGTTGGAAGGGGTGGGTTTGGTGGTGGAGATGGCAGTCAATGGTTTGGAAGCGGTGGAAATGGTTTCGAAATCAGACTATGACGTCGTTCTGATGGATATTCAGATGCCTGAAATGGATGGCTATGCCGCCACAGCCCGGATTCGAGAGGATTCCCGTTTCATGAATCTGCCCATCCTCGCCATGACCGCCCATGCCATGGTGGGGGTACGGGAAAAGTGCCTGGCCGTGGGGATGGACGATCATCTGACCAAGCCTATCGATAAAAAGCAGCTTTTTGCTGCGTTGATTCACCACATCGAACCAAAAGATCGGCCACTTCCTGTTGCTGTTTTGAAGCCACCCCCCCTTCCTGAAGACGAGACCCTCTCTGTGCCGGAGACATTGGCTGGGATTGATACCAAGGCAGCGCTGACCCGGCTCAACCAAAATCAAGGCCTGTTTCGATCCATTTTAAAGGAGTTTCATCACGACTTTGCCGATTCAGCCACGATGATTCGTAAGGCGCTGGGCGGGCGGCGTAAAGGGGATATGGAGCTGGCTGAACGTCTCTCCCATTCGGTGAAGGGAATGGCGGGAAATCTTTCCGCCGAGCAACTGTTTCGTGCTGCCAGGGATCTGGAGGAGGGAATCCGAAAACAGCATCGGGAGACGTGGCCGGAGTTGCTGGATCGATATGAGGAGGCTTTGGGGGTGGTGATTACCTCTATTGAGCAGTTGCAAAAGAGAGAAGAGGAGAGCAACACGTCGGAAGAGTCGGTGGTTGCGGAAGTAGCAGGGGAGTTGGATCGGGAAGCGATCGCCCTGGAGATGAAAAATTTATTCCGATGTATCACTGAATTCGACCCGGAATCCCAGGAATCCTTCGACAGCCTGAAGGGGCTCCTGGCTGGGGCTCCGGGTGAAATAGCTGCTGAACTTGACCTGATCGAGGGCCATCTGGATCGGTTTGATTTTGCCGATGCCCAGCTCTCCCTTGATAAGATTGGGGAGATGCTGGGGGGGTCGTCAGTGGAAGAGGAGGGGGGGTAAAGCCATGGGCAAATTGACCTCTTGCCAGTCCGATTAAAGTTGCGGGATTTGCCAGATGGCTGTGGCCTGAATAGCCATCCAGGCTTGGTGTTTGGCTATCCGTTCCGGCGTCCAGTTATCGTTTTCGGTAGCGACTCGTTTGGCCAGGGCGAACTGGCTTTCCTGAAACACTTCCTGCTTGGCTGGCCACGGTTTTGTACCCAGGTTCCGATTTTTTGTTGTTTCCAGTAAGACCATGTTGCCCAGGCGGAAGGTCATGGCCTCCTGCTCTGTGTTGGAAAACGCTTCCCAATCCGATGGAGGATTTTGAGGCAGGATATGCTCAATATTGAAGCGCTTGCTGTCAAAATCATGGTTGGTATGGGTCAGATGGCTTTCCAGTTGACTTAAAATATAACGCACTACCCGTTTGTTTCGGGATTGGCTGGTGCGGATCGATTTTTCGGTAAAGGCGGCTTTGAAGGCGCTGTCCTTGGGATAAAGTTCCTTCAGCCCGGTGATGACTTCCTGGATGGATGAAAGTTCATTTCTGCCGATGCGTTGTGCCAGGGTGTTGTAGGTCCGCTCCTGGTCGCTGGCGCGAAAGTTGCCGATAACGTTGTAGCGGAAGGAAATGATAACGCAGGCATGCAATAATTTTTCGAAATCCGTACTCATACTGTCAAATATCCGGGAAGCTGCGAGAAGAAGGGGAAAGGGCTGGCGAACATTGAACATTTTTAGCGTGGCAGCATACCGTTTGGATTCCGGAGACCAGGAGCCTGTCTCCGGCTGGGTCAACCCAAGATAGGTTTCCACATCCTCATCCATTTCATTGAGAAGCCTGAAAGCCTCTCCTCGCTGGCGGATTTTTCCTCGGATGGTTTTAAATAATTCGGTTTGACGAACGAGCATATGTCGGCTGTTCCAATGGGTCCGTAAAAAAATGGGGAAGCTTTCATTGCCCAAGCGACCAACCATTCCTTCCCAGCGATCCTCCAGGACTTTGAGTTCCTGTTCGTGCACACCCTCCCCGTGAAGAACGGCAAAGAGATAATTTTTCAGCAGATCGGTGGCTGAAAGCCGCACTCCCCGGGCATTGAGGGTTTCAAATACCTTGTAGGCATTGAGTTCATCGGTGACCGTGATAACGGTAAAAAAGAGCCGGTCACTCATGGTTTCAATCAATCGTGCCAGGGAACTTCCCTGATCCGTTTCACCTTTGACAAATTCCCGAACCCGCCTGTCAAACCATTCGAAGGCCTTGCGCAGGCCATGCTCCGAAGCCCGAAAGCCACGCGTGGGTAGATTGCCCAGGGGAACGAGATAGTTTTGGTAGTAGTGGTCGTTGTTGCGGTTGAGGATCAGCTTGGCTTGGGAAAGCAGGGTGACGGGATCGAGAAAACCGATATAGGTCTGCCGGATTTGCTCCAGTCGCTGCTGGTTGTTTTCCGGGTGGATGGCGTCATCGATCAGTCTTTGCAGGTTTTTCAAGGCGGCGAGGACGATGAGGCTCAGGGTGGTCAGGCGCTGTTGACCATCAATGACATCGAAGATTTTCTCATCCTTGGATTGAAGCACAAGATAGCCCATGTAATGTGCGGGCTCCCCTCCCTCTCTGACGGTTTCCTTGATATCCATCCACAAATCATCCCAATGATCTTCCTCCCAGCTATAGTCCCGCTGAAAACGGGGGATTCGGTAGCTCAAACCGCTGCCCATGAGCTTGCGGAAGGTGTCGTTTTTGGTGTTGAAATTGGAAGCGGACATGGCTGGGGCCTTTTGGTCTTTGGAAAACGATCCTGTCACAGAATACTCAATTACAGGAAATAGCGGAACTGAGTTCCGGTTTCGGTTAGAGATGGGAAGGAGTGGTGAAGGAGGGGGACTTATGAATAAGGGGTGGCGAGAGAGAGGGAGAGAGGGGAGGAAATGGATTTTGAATGGATTGACAATACCATCCAGGATCGATTTCAACTTCGAAAGAGTCGAAAAAATGTCGTGAGGTCATGGAATGTATTTCCAATCCAAACTGGATTACAATGAGTCCTTTCCATGGCTCCCCTAAATGATTGGAAGCATCATCATGTCACTGAAACGCTCTGGTTTACAAAGCCTGTTATTCGTCCTCATTTCAATCATTTGCCTCTCTGGCGCAGCCCAAGCCGATGGCCTTCGGGTGGTTGAGTTTAAGGAGCGGGCACTGGATGGCAAGTCGGCTCTGTCCCTGCTCTTTTCATCCCCCCTGTCGGTCAAGGGGGATGCGGATGCTTATATCACCGTGGACCAGGGGGAGGGAAAGCCAGTCGATGGCGCTTGGGTGTTGGGGGAAAATCGGCGGCGGCTCTATTTTCCCCATGTGTTGCCTGAGACCAGCTATCGGGTGCAGGTGGTGGCGGGGCTTACCGGGGAAAATGGGGTGCGCCTGGGAGTGCCTTTCGTCGATCAGCTCAAAACCCGCTCCATGGATCCCGCTTTTGGTTTTGCCAGCCGGGGAGCGGTGCTGCCAGCCCGGCTTTCCAACGGGCTCCCCATCATGACGGTCAACGTCCCTGAAGTGGATGTGCAGTTTCTTCGGGTGAAGTCCGACAAGCTCGGGGCCTTCCTCAATCAATTTTATTGGACCAGCCAGGGGCGGCATTGGGATACGGCGCTCGATCCCATGCATGTTTTTACCGAAAGCGTGCGCCTGGTTCGTTTCGAAACCAAAGCCCAAGCCAACACCCGCACCATCACCCACCTGCCCGTCGAGGATATTCCCGAACTCAAGCAGCCCGGGCTTTATATCGCGGTGATGAGTCGTCCCAATCGGTTTGGGAAATATATCACCAGCCACTTTTTCATCAGCGACATCGGCCTGCACCTGCGAACCTATGCCGAAGGGATCTCCCTCCATGCCGCTTCCCTTGAAACAGGCCAGCCCCTCTCAGGGGTGGATGTGGAGATATTGGACAGCAAGGGCAAGCTCCTGGAAAAGGGCATCACCGATCAGGAGGGGGGGCTGAAGCTGGGGGCTCACAGTAAAAACAATCAGGTGTTGGTGGCCAGGCAAGGGGCGCATCTGTCGTTTCTCTCTTTTCGGGAGCCTGCCCTCGATCTTTCCGCTTATGAAATTTCCGGGCGGCCCCAGCTCAGTCGAGAGGCGTTTATCTATGGCCCCCGGGATCTCTATCGTCCGGGGGAGGAGATCGATTTTTCGGTACTGCTTCGGGATGGGGATGGTCGCGCCGTCGCTTCTCAGCCATTGACCGCTGTTTTGAAAAAGCCCGGTGGCAAGGTTGCAGCCCGCAAGATATTGCCTCCCCAGGGGTTGGGTTATTACCGCTGGCAATCGATTCTGCCTGAGGATGCCCCCACCGGAAAATGGGAACTCACGGTCCAGGTGGATCCCGGCGCCAAATCCCCCCTCTCCAAGTTTCGCTTTCATGTTGAGGAGTTTTTGCCGGAGCGGATGAAGCTTGAGCTGGAGAGTGATCAAGCTCGCTTGAAGCCGGATGAAGCCTTTCAGGTAGCGGTGTCAGGGGCCTATCTCTATGGCGCTCCTGCTGCTGGTAATCGTTTCAAGGCGGTTTTGAACATCCATCGGGATCATCACCCGGTGGCCGCGCTGGATGATTTTTTCTTTGGGGATCAGGACGCCAAAACCACCACCTCCCGCCAGGAGTTGTCCGACGGTCCCCTGGATGATCAGGGGCGGATGATCGTGACGATTCCCCCAGCCGCCAAAGCGGTACAAACCCCCCAAAAAATCCAGCTCACCGGTAGTCTTTTCGAGACCGGTGGCCGTCCGGTCACCCGCTCCATTGCCCGCACCATCTGGCCAAGTGAGGCACTGGTGGGGGTGCGGCCCCTCTATTCGGGCAAACATGCCGAGGGGGATTCAACCGCTTCCTTTGAGATCGTCAAGGCGGATTTTGCGGGATCGATGCTGCCTGCCAAAGGGTTGCAGGTGTCGGTGATTCACGAAGAGCGGGACTATTTTTGGAGCTACAGCGAGGGGGGGGGATGGCGCTATGAACACAGCGAGTCCCACTATCCGGTGTTGGAGCGGGATTTAACGCTGGCCCCAGGAAAAACCGGGCAGATCGATGTGCCGGTCAAATATGGCAACTATCGATTGGAAATCCGCGATAGCGAAACCAAGCTCCTCACCCGTTATCGTTTTGAAGCGGGTTGGAACTGGCAATCCCGGGCCGCCTCTGCCCAGGCGCGACCGGATCGGGTGGGGATGGCTCTGGATAAGGCGAGCTATCAAGCCGGAGATATTCTTCAACTCACCCTCACCCCTCCCCATGGGGGGGAAGCCTTGATTGTGGTGGAGGGAGATCGCTCTCTCTGGCAGGGTCGCATGGATGTGCCCGCTGAGGGAATTCAGGTAGCCATTCCGGTGGATGAAAGCTGGCAGCGCCACGATCTTTATATCAGCGCTGTGGTTTTTCGCCCCGGCTCCAACCGGGAAAAAATCACCCCCAACCGGGCCATCGGCTTGATTCATCTGCCTCTGGACCGACAAGCACGCAAGCTGGAAGTGGCTGTGGAGGTCGCTGAAAAAAGCGAGCCTGAAAAACCCCTGCCCATCTCGGTTAACCTCCCTGAAATGGCCGATCAGGAGGTGCTGGTGACGGTGGCGGCTGTGGATGTGGGTATCTTGAACATCACCGATTTTGCCACCCCGGATGCCCACGCCTGGTTTTTTGATAAACGCCGCTATGGGGTGGGTCAGCGGGATCTTTATGGGCGGGTGATCGAAAGCATGGATGGGGTGCGGGCCGGGATGCGCTTTGGTGGCGATGCGCCGCTGAAATCCCGCTCCAAAAAGCCCCATGCCGAAGTAAAAACCGTGGCTCTCTTCAGTGGTCCGGTGGCGGTGGATGGGGAGGGCCATGCCGAGGTGATGTTGGAGGTGCCGGATTTTAACGGCGCACTCCGGGTGATGGTTCTGGCTTTTGGTGAGGAGCAATTCGGGACAGCGGAAAAGGAGATTATCGTTGCCGCCCCGGTGATCGCCGAAATCGCCGCCCCCCGCTTTTTGGCAGCTGGAGATCAAGCCTTTCTTACCTTGGATCTGACCAACGCCAGTGGCCACGATCAGGCGTTACAGCTACAGCTCAACGTCACCTCCCCCCTGGCCATGGCGCCGGTCAGCGAGACGGTTTCCCTGGGAGATGGCGAAAAAACCACCCTGCGCTATCCTCTCACCACGGAGTCTGCTTATGGTGTGGGCAAGATTCAATTGCGCCTGACAGGGAAGAGTCCTGAAGCCGGGGAGGGGAGCCCTGAAGCCGGGGAGGCTATCGCGCTTTCCCGCAGTTGGGAGTTGATGGTGCGTCCCGGTTATCCCGGAGAGCGGCGGGTGGAGCGGCAGGTGTTGGTACCTGGGGCCCAATGGACCATGCCCGATAACCTCATGGATGGATTGATGCCCGCCACGGCTGAGGTGGATCTGCGCCTTTCCAGCTGGCCCCCCTTAAACCTGCGACCGGTGCTCAAAGGGCTGTTGGGTTATCCCTACGGCTGCCTGGAGCAGACCACCAGTCGGGCCTTTCCATTGTTGGTGATGGGGGTCAATAAAGCCCAGCGGCTGGGGTTGAAACCTCTCTCCAGTAAAGAACGAAAAAGACGTATCGAAATGGCCATTGATCGCCTCTCCGGCATGCAGCGCCCCGATGGCAGCTTTGGACTCTGGCGCGCCAATGATGATCCTGAAATCTGGCTCACCCCCTATGTGCTCGATTTTCTCCTGGATGCCCGGGTGCGTGGCTTTCAGGTGCCGGAAGCGATGATGCAAAAGGGGCTTGATTATCTCCTGAAAGGGTTGCGGGCCGGGGGGCGGCGGATGATCCCGGGGATGAGTGAAGCTGTGGACCATCTGCGTTTTGCCGCCAACAGCTATGCCGGATATGTGCTCTCCCGTTTGGGCCGGGCACCCCTGGGCGCTCTGCGCATTCTTCACGACAACGACCGCAAGCACGCCCTTTCCGGTTTGCCCTTGGTGCATCTGGGGCTTGCGCTGAAGGCTCAGGGGGATGAACGCAGGGCGGATGAAGCATTGCAGGAAGCGGTGGACAAAGTCCGTAAGGGGGATGCCTATCTGGGGGATTATGGCAGCCCCTCCCGGGATACCGCTCTCATGATCTATCTCTTGCAGGGCCATGGCCATGAGATCGAGGATCTGCCCTTTCGCCTGGATCAGGAGATGGGTGAGCGCCGTTGGTTCAGTACCCAGGAGCGCTTTGCCCTCTTTGCCGCCGGGGAAGCCCTCACCAAGAACAGCCAGCAGTCGTGGTCCGGCATCATCCAGGTGGGGGAGCAGGGCTATCCCTTTACCATGAAGGGGGATCTGGCGATGCAGTTTAACTCGGAATCCTTGGCCCAAAAACCTGGCATCATCTCCCGGGCCGCCTTCCCCCTCTATGGCATTCTGGAGACCACCGGTTATGGGGAGAAACCCCCTTCGGAAAAATCGGACATCCTCCACATTACCCGGGATTATTATCGTATGGATGGTACGGAGGCGACCTCCACCATACGCTCCGGGGATTTGTTGGTTGTGCATCTTCAGGTGAAGAGCACCAAAACCATGGAGCACGGCTTGGTGGTGGATCTGCTACCCGCCGGGCTGGAGATCGAAAACGCCAACCTGAGCCAGGGGGAGTCTTTGGGCGAGGTGGAAATCGCCGGGATCAAACCGGCTGCGGCCATGGCAGAGCGTCACATTCGCCACCTGGAATATCGGGATGATCGTTTTGTGGCGGCGGTGGCGTTGGGGCAAAATCGAATCCACCATCTTTTTTATCTGGTGCGGGTGGTGAGCCCGGGGCAATTTTTTGTGCCGCCCCCCTTTGCCGAGGATATGTATAACCCGGACCGCTATGGCCTGGGAGCGAGTCCGGGGGTGATGACGGTTGTGGATCAACCCTAAGCGCTGGGGCAGGGGCGGGCTGATATTCATCGGGGTCGGGCTGTTTTTGTCAGCAGGATTTTTCCTGCTGGATCATCTCTTCCCTCTGCCCCAAGCCCGTATCTCCGCCGGGGGCAGTGCTGTGGTGACGGCTCGGGATGCCACCCCGCTGCGGGCCTTTGCCGATCAGCGGGGGGTGTGGCGTCATCCGGTCTTGCCGGGTGAAGTCTCCCCCCTCTTTATCGAAGCGCTTTTGGGCTATGAAGATCGCTGGTTTTATCACCATCCCGGGGTCAATCCCTTCTCCCTGCTGCGCGCCTTCTGGCAGTGGCTTGATCAGGGCCGGGTAATCTCCGGGGGCTCCACCCTCACCATGCAGGTGGCCCGCCTGCTCGACCCCCACCCCCGCACCCTGGGGGGCAAGCTTCGGCAAATCTTTCGGGCCTTGCAGTTGGAGCTGCACCATAGCAAAACCGAAATTCTCAGCCACTATCTCAACCTTGCCCCCTACGGTGGACCTCTGGAGGGGGTGCAAGCCGCCAGTTATGCCTATCTGGGTAAAAGTGCCGAGACCTTGAGCCATGCGGAAGCGGCTTTGCTTGCGGTACTTCCCCAAGCCCCCTCCCGCCTGCGTCCCGACCGCCATCCCCAGCGCGCTCAAAAGGCTCGGGACAAGGTGTTGGATCGTCTGGGAAAGTTTCATATCTGGGAGGATCAAACCATAGGGGAGGCCAAGGAGGAGCGGGTGGTCAACCTGCCCTTTGAATCCCCCATGACCGCTCCCCTCCTGGCCAGGCGATTGAAAGAGGCAGCCCGCAAACAGGGACGCCTCATCACCACCATTGATGCCCCCCTGCAATGGCATCTGGAAAGCCGCTTATCCGGATGGATTGAAGGGCTCCCCCCAGGCACATCCGGGGCGATCTTGGTGATCGATAACGAAGCGCTTCAGGTGCGGGCTTATCTCGGCTCGGCGGCTTTTGAGAATGACGGTCGTTTTGGTCATGTGGATATGATTCAGGCCAAACGTTCTCCGGGGTCAACGCTGAAGCCGTTTCTGTATGGATTTGCCTTGGATGATGGTTTGATCCACTCCGAAAGTTTGCTGGTGGATGCCCCCCAAAGCTTCAAGGGGTATCGGCCTGGAAATTTTCATGGGGGATTTTACGGGCCGGTGAGTGTGGGGGAGGCGCTGCATAAATCCCTGAACATTCCGGCGGTGGATGTGATGGATCGGTTGGGGCCGAAGCGGTTTGTGGCGCGGCTGAGAAATGGGGGGGTCAAGCTTGAGATACCCGGGAGCGGGCAGCCGAGCCTGGCGGTGATTTTGGGGGGGGTGGGGGTGAGTCTGGAAGCCCTCGTCGGGGGGTATGCCGCCCTTGCCCGGGGAGGGATGAGCGGGAGGGTGCGCTTGACCGAAGCCACCCCCTCGCAGGAGCGGCGCATGCTCTCTCCGGGGGCGGCTTGGATCATCCGGTATATTTTGGCGAAAAATCCCCGCCCCAATGAATCTGTGATCGAAGTGGATGGCGTCTCTCCCCGGCGCTTGGCCTGGAAGACCGGCACCAGCTATGGTTTTCGGGATGCCTGGGCTTTGGGGGTGACGGATCGGTTGACCGTTGGGGTGTGGGTAGGGCGTCCTGACGGCACGCCGTTGCCAGGTCACTATGGAGCGGTGACGGCTGCACCGATTTTGTTTGATGTGGTGGATGGTTTGCCTGCCAGGCTTTTGTGGGGGGATCCGCCCCAGAAGCCTGCCAGTGTTTCCGAGAGGATCATCTGCTGGCCTTTGGGAACCCTCCTGAAGCCGACTGACCACCAACGTGGTTTATGCCATCAGCAAAGGAGTGCCTGGATATTGGCCCAAACCGCTCCGGGGACTCTGCCGGATCGTTTGGAAAAAGTCTGGCGGAGCAATCCCCTGGCCTATTGGATCAATCCTGAGAGTGGTTTGCGGGTGGATGAGGGGTGTTCTGTTGCCAAGCGGGAGGCTCGTTGGTTGGCTTTTTGGCCTTTGGGGGTGCATCCGTGGCTCTCTGGAGATCTCATCCAAAAATCAACCCTGCCTCTCCGGGATCCTGCCTGTCCTGTCGGGATTGATCACCACCCCGCTCCCTTAAAGTTGACCGGAGTGGAAAACGGCAGCGTGTTGCGCCGGGCTGGGGAGGGGGGAGAGGATCCGGTGGTGACCCTTTCGGCATTGGGGGGTGGGGAGCGGCTCTATTGGTTGGTCAATCGGGAGATGAAGCAGGAAAGCCGTGCTGGGGGGATGTTTCGGTATGTTTTCCGGAAGCCGGGGGGGTATGAAATAACGGTGATGGATGAGGCGGGGCGTTATGATCGGGTTCAGATCCGGGTAGCTCCGTGACCTATGACCTGAAAAAATATAGCGTGATACATAACGCGTGAAGCGATATAAGGATTTGTCAGCGTGGAATCGCCTTTGATCCATTTTGGTGATTGATTCATGGGTCCATAGGGCTGTTTTAGGGGTTGGTTGGCCTCTCAATTGCACAAAAAATGTGAAAAGACCCTGTGAAAAGAGCTAGGCAGAGTAAGCGCACTGAAAACACTCTGGAGAGAGTGGTCTACCAAGCTCAAAACAAGAGGATTTTCAACCATGAAAAGGCAAACCAGCTGGATTCGATCATCGCTGGAGATCTCCAATCCCCTCAAAAAGCTTCAGGAGAGCGCCCTCATCGCAGGCCTGCTCCTCACCCTGTTCTATCTGCCCTCCCTCTGGATCCGCTAGGGGAGATTCCCTGAAAGGAAACCGCCGTGCCACCCACCGGCAAGCCTTTGAAACTGCTGACTCTGAACTGCCACGAGGCGTGGATCCATCAGCTGGGATATCTCAAGGGTCACCTCGACATTGTCGATGGCCTGCCCAATCGCCAGCCAGCCTCTTGGGATACCTTTGCCCGTCCTGTGCCTGAAAAGGGTCGCCTGATCACCCTGTCAGAAGCTTTGGCAAAGGGCACCAGCCACGATTATGACTGCCTGATCGCCCACAATCTGTCGGATTTGATGGATCTGAAAACCCTCCCCGGCCCCCGGATTTTGGTGCTGCACACCACCCTGGATGGTCGCATCCGGGGGAGCGCACCAGGGGGGCGAAGTCCGGAGCAGATTCGGGAGGTGATGAAGCAATATCTCGCCATGATCGGGGGGCATGTGGTGGCGGTCTCCCGTCTTAAGGGCCAATCCTGGGGAGCGCTGGGGGATGTGGTGCCGTTTGGAGCGGATGTTAATCAATACCCTCCCTGGCGTGGGGAGATTGCCGCTGGCATCCGCATTGCCAATCAGATTACCGCCAAGGGGGCTGTTCTGATGTGGGATTTTCACGAGGCGGCTTTTGGATCATTACCGGTGAGGCTGGTCGGGCACAATCCGGATCTGGCTGGGGTGACCCCTTCCAAAAGCTGGGATGATCTAAAAAATCTCCTTGCCTCCCACCGTTTTTTTATCCACACCGCCCATCCCGATCTGGAAGATGGCTACAACATGGCCACCCTGGAAGCGATGGCAGCGGGGCTTCCGGTACTCGGTAACAACCACCCCTCATCCCCTATCAAGAGTGGCGTGAGCGGCTTTCTTTCTGACGATCCTCTGGAGCTCAAAGCCCGGGCCGAAGAGTTGCTTCAAGATCCCGAGCGTGCTCGAAACATGGGTGAAGCCGCCAAAGAAGCGGTCCGAACCAAACTTTCCACCCAACGCTTTGCCCGCTCCTTTAGAAAATCCATTACCACGGCACAAAAAAAATATCGGCGGTTTCGCTTCAAGAAGTGATGTTTCACTGCAAGTGTGGGGGAGGAAAATCGATTGATGGCAGAGAAGGGTGGCTATTTATCCAAGAGGGAGAGGGGAATTTGCTAAAGTGGGTGAGCTTTCAACCGTTTCTTTTGCAGGCAGGGTGTGAGGCCACAGCAGCGCGTATCGAGATAGGTGCTATGGCTATTCACCAAACTTCAATCTCATAAAATGAGCCAGCTTTCTGTCTGAACCAAAAGCGTGGCCGCCAAACCAGCCAACGAAAAAGAGATATAAATCTTGAGGGGATGGTTTCGTTTTGATGGCTTCCTTGGTCTTGTTGTGAAGCTCTTTGATTAAAAGGACATGATCACTGCGATGGTTTTCCGAATCCGGATATTCGTATATACGCATTAAAATGTCTTCAGACTGAAAGTGCCACTTGGTATAGGCCATCACATCGTCCATCGCCTCGACGATTTGTTTCTGCGTCTGAAATGTATTACAGGCATTCAGGGCTTTGTTGACAATTTCTGTTAACCGCTTGTGTTGAACATCGATTTCCTTCAGACCGATCAGATAGTCATCGCTCCACTCGATTATTTCAGCCATTCCCTCTCCCTCTCTTTTTGCTTGACCAGGCGCTCAGATCATTCTGGTTTCTATAGTCATATATGACCATATCATACCTGTCATGATTACAGATAGCCACCTTTTCAGATGTTTTTGAATGATGGAGATATGGAGATATTGTGCGTATGGTGATGTCAGGGGCTGTGAAACTGGCATCCGCACCATCAAATTTTCTTTAAATAACATAGGCAAGCATTTGTGTGCGAATACACGAATACACGAATACACGAATACACGAATACACGAATACACGAATACACGAATACACGAAACTAGTGTGCTCATTATTTTTTGTCAAGAGCGATTACCGTTTTGATGGTACCTATCCTTTCTGGATATCTGGTTGCCCAAGCCTGGGCTATGCCGAGATGTTGGATAGGGATGATAAGAGAAAAATGATTTGAAACAAAAAGGTCAGGCCCGTTACAGCATCAGGTAGGGAGCATGGCTTGAACCCTGTGTAGCAGAGGGAAAGGGGGGCTAACCGAAAAAATAGCCCCAGCCAACGCCTGCCAAAGCGCCGATGCCGGTGAGAACGAAGGTGGTGATGCTGAAAAGTTTTTCTTCGGTCAAGCCGTCCTTGCTGCTCCCCGCGACGATGATGCCGACGACATATCCGGCAGCAAGACCGATGCGTAACGGCACGGACAAAATATCTTTCAGGGTGAGGCTGTAGATGAGAAGGAGGGTGCCCAGAAAGCCAAACAGTTGAATGAGGGTGGCGGTATCTATCCGGGGGTCGCCCTGCTCTGCCGATGGGGAAGGGGGCTCTTGCTGGTCAGGAGGGCTTGCTTCCACTTCTGAAACAGCCTGATCCCCTTTGGATGGATCATGGGGAAAGGCTCCCGGGGTGGAGCGAACAGCGCCACAGTCGTAGCAGTCATAGTTTTCCTCACCCCAACCGACCACATGGAGAGAGCCACATTCGGGACAGCGAAACAGGTCATCATCCAATGGATCGTCATCCAGAGGGTTTTTATCAACGGGTTCGTCATGGTCATGGTTGCTGGACATCCATTAAGCCTCTGGTATGGCGCTATCAACGCGGTCGATCATAAATGGATAGGGCAAACAGTTGCTGAATGCTCTCCATCAAGGATAAGGCGTCATCTCTTTTTTTGCCATCCATTTCCACTCTCCGTAAAATCGGGGTATGGCGTTCCGTTATCAGCGGAAAGTGGCTATGGCGGTGGTTTTTTTTGGGCTTAAGGTCTTCCATGATCCTCTCCCGTGAGGGGGGCATTGAAGAAGAAGGGTTGACCTTCGGGCGCATTGTGCTTCAGCCTTTAGGGTGGGCAGCATGCCTTTGGCGTCTTTGTTCAAATGGGGTTGAGTGGTGGATAACGCCTCCCCAGGAGTGGCATAAACGGTTTCCAAAACAAACGGAAAACCGAAAAAAACCGCTCCACCCCTAAGCTGAATGGCTTTGGGAGTCATTGTGGCAAACAGTGTTAAGGCAGCTTCGTTATAGGGAGATTGAAACGCATGAACGCATCACATGAGAAAACCCTTTCCCGCCGGGAGTTCTTCCGGGGGGCCGGACTGGCCGGATTGACCTGCATGGCAGCCGGACTGGCCGTACCCCGTGGGGCCGAGGCCTCTACGGTGGAGTCGTTGATCGCTGAAAAAATGGGCGGTGATAACATCACCATGGCCAAAGTCAATCTGGGCACCCCGGATACCGCCGAAAACGGTGCGCTGGTTCGGGTACCTGTCTCCGTGGATCATCCCATGGACGCTGACAATCATGTCCAAAGCTTGGCGGTCTTTGTGGATAATAATCCCAAACCCTTCGTGGCCCTCTATGAGTTCAGCCCCGCTGCTGGTAAGGTGGACCTGGAGTTCCGTATCCGTATGGCTGGTTCCTCCAAGCTGCGGGTGGTGGCCAAGAACAACAAAGGTGAGCTCTTCGGTGTCATGAAGGAAATCGCCGTGGCGGCAGGTGGATGCGCCAATTAGTCAGCCCAACTCCTGGCCCCAGACCCTGAACAGGACTCGGGCAAGGATGCGGCTTTACCGGAATTCGTAACGAATCGAACGATTTTGGAGGCAGTTCATCATGGCAGCAATCGGTAAACCCAAAGT
This sequence comes from Magnetococcales bacterium, assembly GCA_015232395.1. Lineage (NCBI taxonomy): Bacteria > Pseudomonadati > Pseudomonadota > Magnetococcia > Magnetococcales > Magnetococcales bacterium. The sequence continues at coordinate 28,074 of JADFZT010000028.1, forward strand.
GCGCGGGCCCCGTAAACCCGTCAAGGCCGGCGATTCGGTGCTGATCAAAACCCTGATCAAGCACCCCATGGAGAGTGGACTTCGCAAAAACAAAGATACTGGCGAACCCATTCCCGCACATTTCATCAACTCCGTGGTCGCCGAATATGATGGCAATCAGGTGCTGAAGGCAGAGTGGACCGGTGCGGTTTCCAAAAACCCCTTCCTCTCCTTCAACGTCAAAGCCACCAAGGCAGGCCCCGTGAAAGTCACCTGGACTGACAACCAGGGCGGCAGCTTCTCGGCGAGTGCCAATCTGAAGGTGGGGTGACGACGCGCTACCTTCAGGCGTCGGATTGATCCCGGTTTCTCCAAGGGGGGCGACCCCTGCCGGAAATTGTGAGATCCACTCCAGGCAAAAAAAAGCCATCCCGTTGGTCAGGGGTGGCTTTTTTGCGTTTTGGAGCTTGGCTGGTCAGGTGAAAAATAGTCTGGCACTGTGAATCCATCCGGCAAAACCTGGCTTGATGCAGCCATGGGAGTTCATTGCCATGTTGAGGAATCTCCCGGCAGAGGCTTTTTCAGCCCTCCTCTTTTTCAAGCTTTTCCTCCAGCTTGGCCAGCAATCCATCTACGGAGGAATTTTTCAAAATTTGCTGAAACTGCGCCCGATAGTTGGCGATGACGCTCACCCCTTCGATGATGACGTCAAATATTTTCCAGTTGGCATCGTCTTTATAAAGCCGGTAGGAAAGGTCATATTTTTGGGATTTGGAGGTGACCACGCTATCCACCCGGGTGATCCGCTTGGTTTGACGGACCTCCTTGGTAAACTCCACTTCCTCCCCCTGATATTGCTCCACTCGGGCCAGATAGGTGTTTTCCAGAATGCGGGTGAAAAGGGGGATAAATTTTTCTTTTTGGCTCGGGGAAAATTTCCGCCATTTACGCCCCACCGCCCCTTGGGCCATGCGGGCAAAGTCGAACTCCTTGTAGAGGGTCTCCCGCAAACGGGTACGGCGTAGTTCCAGATTTTCCGGTAGGGAAAGCTCCGGGTCATTGAGAATGGTGATCGCCTGATTCACCGTCGACTTGATGAGGTGGATGTTGTCCGGCTGAGCCCAGAGGGCGCTCGGCATGAGAAGGAGGCAGAGTAGGGGCAGGATAATAAAAAAGATGGGGCGTTGGATCATGTCAGACTCCCTGGTCCTCTATTCCGTCGTGCCATGAATAAATTGGCTGATCAGCCCTTCCAGATTGATGGCTGGTTCAGTCTGGGTAATGACTTCGTTGGCTTCAAGGATGATATCCGACCCCCCCGGCAGGATCATCACATATCGGTCGCCAATCAAACCCTTGGTGCGTACCGAAGCGATCGCATCTTCTTGAATAGCGACATCGTTGCGAATTTTCAAGAGTACCCGTGCTTCATACTCTTCAAGATCCAACTCGATGGAGTCCACCCGCCCCACCTCAACCCCGGCGATTTCGACGTTGGCGCCTGCCTTCAGGCCGGAAATGGAGGAAAATTGGGCGTAGATGGGGGTATAGTTGCCACCGATCAGTTCCATACGGGCCAGTTTGACCGACATCCAGCCCAGAGCCAGAATTCCAGCCAGAACGAACAGGCCCACTGCCACTTCCAGTTTTGCGCTTTTCATGCTTGCATCACTCCACAGGGCTCAGACGACCTTGATGGGGCCTTCCAGCTCTCCGTTGATAAATTGCCGGATGATGGGGTTGGTTGAATTTTTGATCTCCTGAGAGGGCTCCGAAGCGAGTATTCGGCCCTGGTGCAGGACGACCGCATGATGGCACCAATTGAAAATTTCCGGAACGGCATGACTGATCACCACCATGGTGTATCGGGTCCGGAGATAGGTTTGGCAGATGAGATAATGAATCGCATTTTCGATGATGGGGTCAAGGCCGGCTGTGGGTTCGTCCAGAAGTAAAATTTCCGGATCGGTCACCATGGCCCGGGCCAGTGCCGCCCGCTTGCGCATGCCCCCGGATAGTTCATCTGGAAATTTTCCCCCCATCCCTCTGAGATTGACCTCGGAGAGACATTTTTGAACCCGTTGGGCTATTTCATGATCGGGCAGGTCGGTTTTTTCCCGAAGGGGGAAGGCGACATTTTCCCGGACGTTCATGGAGTCGAAAAGCGCCCCACCCTGAAACAACATGGAAAATTGGCGGCGTATGGCGTTCAGCTTGTTGCCGCTGAGGCTGGAGATATCTTGATCCCCCACCCACACCTTGCCTGCATCGGGTTTCATCAGGCCGATCATGTGTTTGAGGGTGACGCTCTTGCCGCCACCGCTCATGCCGATGATGGCGGTGATCCGGTTGGCGGGGATTTCCAGGTTGACGTGATCAAGCACCTTGCGGCCATCGAGTGTTTTTTCCACATCCTCAAAGCGGATGGCGGCGGTGGCCTTGCCAGGTCTGGCCCCATAGGTCCGCCGCTCCTGGGAAAACTGGCGGAAGAGGCACTTTTGCATCTGGGCGCGGTTGATAAAGCCCAGGTCGATCAGTGCTTCATCGATGAAGGCTTCACTGCCTTTTGGGATCGGTTTGTTTTTGGCCGCCTGCAACTGCTCTTCGGTGATGCAGCCACACTCCACCAGACAGCGGCCTGGCTCATAAAAGCCGCGCTTATCGGGCTTGAGGGGAAATTGGCTGGATGGAGCGTCAGAACCGGTCATGGCCATTTTCTAGAGCATGATGGAGGTGATGAAATAGTCGCAGACCAGTATCAGCACTGAACTGAGAACCACAGCGGAGGTGGTGGCTTGACTGACTCCCTCAGCCCCACGCTTGGTATAGTAGCCTTTATAGGTGCAGACCCAGGTGATGATGAGGCCGAAACAGAACGCCTTGATCAAGCCCACGACGATATCCTTCATCACCACGGCTGATTCGATACCACCAAAATAGGTCCCGCCGCTCATGCCCAAAAGTTGCACCGCCACCAGATAGCCTCCCAGAATACCGATGACGTCAAAGATGACCGTCAGCAGGGGCAGGGCGATGAGGCCCGCTTCGATTCTGGGGGCAACCAGAAACCGGATGGGTTGGATTCCCATCGATTCCAGGGCGTCCAGCTGTTCACGGATGCGCATGATACCCAGCTCTGCCGTCAGCGCCGAACCGGCTCGCCCCGTGACCATCAATCCGGAGAGCACCGGACCCAGCTCACGGATCATGGAGAGGGCCACCGCTGGCCCCAACAAGGCCTCGGAGCCAAATCGGGTGAGGGTGTAATAACCCTGAAGCGCCAAGACCATACCGGCAAAAATGGCGGTCAGGGTGATGACGAACAGGCTGCGGATGCCGATAAAGTGAATCTGCTTGAGCAGGTTCCGAGGGCGGAAAGGGGGCGTGACAAAGGCGGCCAGACTGATGGCTAAAAAGACAAACATCCGCCCCATTTCCTGAACGGAATCGAGGCTGGCTTGGCCGAGACGTTGGACAAAGAGGGGCATACCGGGTATAAATTCGGTCCGTGTAGTGCGAAGGCATGTTACGGATCGTTCAGCTTCGCCATTGATTAATTATTGAGAACGGCGAAATTATCATCCATCATCCGCCCCATTGGCAAGGACTGGGGATTGGTAAAATGTCGATTGGATCGAAGAGGTGGTTGTGGAGGGGCAAATGAGAGTTTTTTTTGGATTCATATTGGTGCTGGCACTGTTCTGGATGCCGGTGGATACGCTGGCTGAATCCCATCAGGTTGGCGGAGAAATCCATCTTTCCGACTCCGAGCCCATTTCTGACGACGATCTTTGGGGGCCGGAAGAGGTGGGAATGGAAGTTTCCGATCCTTTGGAGCCCTGGAACCGTCTGATGTTTGCCGTCAACGACATTTTTTATCACGCCCTGCTCAAACCGGTCTCCCAGCTCTATGGCTTCATTATCCCTGAGTTTGGCCGGGTGGGCATTCGCAACGCCTTTCACAATTTGACCATGCCCCAACACTTTCTCAACGCCCTGCTCCAAGGTAAAGGAACTTTGGCAGCCCGGGAGTTGGGTCGTTTTGGTATCAACTCCACTCTGGGCATTCTCGGCCTGATGGATATTGCCGAAAGCCGTTTTGGTATGCCCAGTGGGGATGAGGACTTTGGGCAGACCATGGGGGCCTGGGGCATCGGCGACTCCCTCTACCTGGTCTGGCCCCTGATCGGTCCATCCAATTTACGCGATAGCGTCGGCCTGGTTGGCGATGCAGCGGTCAATCCCTTCACCTATGTCCCGGAGGATTCCCACGCCCGGGCCGGCATTTTTGCTCTGAAGGTGGTCAACAACACCTCCCTGCGTATTGGTGAATATGAAGCCCTCAAAGAATCCGCCATCGATCCCTATGTCTCTTTGAGGGATGCCTATCTGCAGTTGCGGCGGAGACAGATTACCGAGTGATGGTTTCCCAGTTGGTGGCCTCCTCTTCCGATAGGAACGCCTTTTTTCCCGGCAACCCACCCCCTGTGCCTTCTTCTAAAATCCAATCCTCTTGGTTTTCTAGGGGGTTGCGTCTGCTTTCGAACCGATCCAGCTGGCTGCCGGGGGGGCTGGTGCTGCTGTTCCTTCTTACCGGATGTGCTGCCAACAATTCATCCACCGGCACTATTCAGGACGAAGGGTTTGAGCTGACCGATCTGGCCAAGACCGATATCGATCTGGTGGTGGCCAGCCATCGCCGGGAGGTGATGGGCTTGTTGGCCAGGATGATGGACTCCCTCTATGCCCATAATCCCGAAGCCCTGAAAAAATCCGGTTATTCCTTAGCCCAAGGGAGCCTGAAACGGGTTTTCGGCAAGCACCACAACTGGCGCTTTCCGGATCTTGGGGACAAACAGGGTACCGATGCCATTCTGCTCAGCATGGACAACCGGTTTCAGGGGGATCGGGTGCTCGCCTTTACCGTTGGGCTGGGGTCGATGCTGGCGGCTTCTTACAACATGAAACACGAATTTTACGTCCTCGACGATCTGGACCCCCAAAAACTCTATAACAGCGCCCGCAATGTTGAAATCGCCATGCAAAAGCTCTCCCGGGCCAAAAATGATCGGGGACGGCTCTTCCTGGTTACCAACCAGCTCAAGGGGCCTTTTCCCGACTTGAGCGTGGAGCGACTGACCGGGGGCATTGTCGCCAGCCAAGACACCATTGCCCGGATTATCGCTCAAAAGACCAAGAGAAATATCAAACAGGCGATCCAGTTTTTGATGTTTTTGCCTATTTGATCACGCCACTTTTTCGAATCCCGCCTTTTTCTTCAGTTCGGCACACCCCTTGCTCTCATTTGGCTTGATACATGGTTTGACACATCATCTCAGGCAACCTGTGGGCTCAATCGTAGGCGGCCTGACACCTCATCGTAGGTAGTCTGACACCTGATCACAGGCGGTCTGAAGCATGCTGTAGGCGGTCTGACGCATGTTGTGGGCAGGTGATGGGGTGGGTATACTGTCCGAAGGAACCGATTCGTTCATCATTTTTTACTTAGCGTGGCCTATCCATGAAATCTCTCGTTGCCGTTTGTCTCTGTTTTGCACTTCTGACCGGTCTTTCCTTCCCGGAAAAGAGCTATGCCGATGAGTTGGAGGAGATCTATCGGTTGGCGGACCAAAGACGGTTCGATCAGGCCAATCGTCGCCTGAATGCCTACCTGAAGGAAAACCCCAAGGATCCCCAGGCACGTTTTCTCAAGGGCTTGGTGCTGACAGAACAGAAAAAACGCGGTGAAGCGATCAAAGTCTTCACAGCTCTCAGCCGGGACTATCCGGAGCTGCCGGAGCCATTCAACAATCTTGCGGTTCTTTTCGCCGAACAGGGGGATTACGACAAGGCTCGGGATGCCCTGACCCGGGCCATCGAAACCCATCCCAACTATGCCACCGCCCACGAAAATTTGGGTGATATCTACGCCAAGATGGCCTCTCAATCCTACAGCCGGGCTTTGCAGCTCAATCGCTCCAATGCCCAGGCCCAGGCCAAGCTGAACCTGGTCACCAAGCTTTTCACCATGATGCCGGGTCAGGAGGGTGAGAGCGCGGTTCCTGCCAGCACGGCCCAGGCCGCACCCGTCAAAAAGAGCTACACCCCCCCCCCACCCGCACCTCGTCGTGAAACGACTCAAGCCGCCGCCAAACCCAAAGCGGCCAAGGCCAAAAAGGACTCCAGTGCTGCCAAGCGGGCATCGGTGGAAAAAGCGGTTCGGGCTTGGGCTTCAGCCTGGTCGGCCCGGGATGTCAACCGCTATCTCTCCCATTATGGATCCAACTTTGAGCTGCCGGATGATGTAGCTGATCGTTCCGCCTGGGAGCAAAAACGGCGCTGGATCATCCGCAAAGCCCGTTCCATCAAAGTGGAGCTGCGCAATCTGAAGGTTACGCTGGATAACGACAGTGAGGCCCGGGTGACATTTCAGCAGATTTATCGCTCCTCCCGCTACAAGGACAAGGTGGCAAAAACCCTCTTTATGGAGAAGGAGAGGGGGCGCTGGCGGATCGTACGGGAGGTCTCCGGCAGCTGATCTGGCTGGATGTGGGACATTTTCGGCGACAGGTTTTGGCCGAAGAGTGCCGGGTTCAAGCACCCTGGATCCGGGCAGGCCATAGCCGTAAGCAGGCGGATAAGTGGTCTGTATTTCAAGTTTATTTTGGTGGACAGCTCCTCTGGGAGAGTCCCTTTCAAAGCATGGATGGATTCACTTGAAAGAGCCGACGGGAAATCCTGGTGGGTTTGATACGGGTAAGTTGGTCAGACCCACTGTATCCGTTCACGCCTTGATCATCGATCAGGCTTCCGGTGGAGAGGGGCAAGGCCCCCAACTGCTCATGACCCGGCTGGCTTATCGGGATCACCGCTGGCGGAAATGGTCCTTTCCGGGGGGATATGTGGATCAAGGGGAGGGGCTGCCGATCGCCCTGAAACGGGAAATTCAGGAAGAGGTGGGGATCGATATTTTGGCTTCGGAGCAGGTGGAGGTGGTGACTTGCCTGGAGCAGGATAAACCCCATATCGGTTTTCTCTTCCGCTGTGACGCCTGGCAGGGGGAACCTCGGGCGTTGAGTCGGGAAGTTTTGGAAATTCTCTGGATGGATGAGGCTGAATTTGGTCGCGCCGTCACTGGAGAAACCCTCGCCTACCCCCAGATGGTTCAGCAGGTGGCCGCCGCTATGGGGTGGGGACCGTGGGATGTGCCTTCCTGCTCCTGAGGGCTTCTCCAAAACGACTATCTACCCAGGCGGATCTGGTTTGGCGTGTCGAAGCTGATTCAGAGTGTCCACATCAACGCCGCTACTGGGCCTCTGACAGCTCTCTGGGCTCACTGTTTTTTCCAGAATGAAAGATCGACCTCCTCTGGAGATATCGAAAGCGGATCCCCTGGCATGAAACAATTTCCCCCAACTCTCCACTACCTCTTCATGATTCAACTTTCAAATCCGGAGAAGCGTCGATGAAATGGTCCAGGCTGGGTATGGCTTTGATGGTCGCTGGGGTGGTGGGAATGCCTCTTTCGGGGAGTGCCCAGGAGGGAGATTCCGGGCCTGTTCCCCCTGTGGAGCCAAAGCCCTTGCCCAAGAGTTCCCAGGAGGCTGAGGAGGCGCTCAATCAGGCGGGTCAGCATCTTTTGGACGCCCTTGAGGCTTTGGGGAATGCGGGGCGTCTCACCTACGACAAGCACGCCCCGGCCTTGAACGAACGCTCCCGCCGGATGCTGGATAATTTGAAAGAGTTGTTGGGTGATTGGGAGGAGCGTTTGCAACAGCAGCAGCAAAAGCCACTCCCCAAGCCCTCTCCGGAGCCGACGCCGGATGACGATCCTCGCAACATTCGGGGGGGTGGTTCCTACATCTGAGCTCTATCCATCGGAAGCCTGGTGTGGGTTTGGTTTGTTGAAGAGATTGTCCCGACATGGTTTTCGGGCCTTCCCCATCAAGCTCTTTTTCCATCTCTGATACCAAAAAAAGCCCCCTTCCAAAATCCGGTAACGGAAATGGGAAGGGGGCTTTTTGGTTTTTTCTGTGGTATGGCGTCGCTGGATGATTCGGGTGCCAACGTGCTGATTTATCGATTTGGTTGCTGGCCACCACCTTGCTGCTGGCTTCTCTGACCTTGTTGGGGAGCGCCTAAAGGGCGGGCCGGGGGGGCTACTTTGCGGTAATCCTTGGGCAGGGTAAACAGCTGGCTGGATTGGGGGCCTACCTGGATATTGGTCAGCTCAAAGCCCGGGCGCTTACTGTCCTCCACCCGAATGGGCACCAAAAGCTCCTGATCGATCCATTTGATGAGGCGTTTGGATTTGTCTTTGAAGCGGGTGGTTACTTCCCATTTTTCAGTGGGCCTGCCCTGGATATTTTCAACGCCCAGGAGTTTGCGTTCCATGGTGGGGCCATTTTCCGCCTGTTGCTTGATGATGATCTGCCGCTCGGGAGCGGTCCACAGGGTCATTTTCATCCCGTTACCCTGACGCCCTTTGGGCAGGGTGATTTCCCATTTGTTGGTTTTGTAGCCGTTGAGCTGTTCGGTGCCCAGCAGTTTGCACTGGGGACCATTTTGTTGTTGGCAGAGCTTTTTGGAGGTGCTGGGCAGGGGCTGTCTATCAGGCCGTGGGGGGCTTGGGGCCTGGCCGTAGCCGTCGTGATATTCTTTTTTGCCGGGATAGAGGGTCATGGCTTTTTTGGCCTGGGCATCGACAATAACCGCCTTGTGAACCCCTAGGTGTTTTCCTTCGGTACGAAAACGCTGCTTACCGATATAAATTTTCCCCTGGGCCTTGTCTTGGGGGTTGTTGGGGTTGGCCAGGGTGATGTCAGCAGAAAACTCTTTAGGATACCAGAGTTGCGCGGTGGCAGCGGCCGGGGTTAGGAGTGCAGCCGCAAAAATCAGTGTCACCAGTGTCCGTATGCACATGAAACCTCTCCCGATGGTGGGACGGTGGGTGGATTTGCAGGGGAATTCAGACGATAATGGCGGCAATATATAGGTCGCGGTGGGGGTAAGCAAGCAGGATCGCATCTGCCTTGGAGTGCCGCGTCCAGCAGTCTCCGCTTTCATTCACACTACACCACAGGCCCGTTTCAGGAGGTTTTTCATGTCCGTCGAACGTACCCTTTCCATTGTTAAACCCGATGCCGTCGCTAAAAATGTCATCGGCGAGATTCTTTCCCGTTTTGAAGGTGCCGGCTTGCAGATCGTGGCAGCCAAGATGATTCATCTCACCCGGGAGCGGGCCGGGCAATTTTATGATGTCCACGAGGGCAAACCCTTTTTTGACGACCTGACCTCTTACATGAGTTCCGGTCCCATCCTGGTGCAGGTGCTGGAAGGGGAGAATGCCATCGCCAAAAACCGTGAGGTGATGGGCGCTACCAATCCCGCCAATGCCGCCCCCGGCACCATCCGTGCCGACTTTGCCGCCTCCATCGATGCCAATGCCGTTCACGGCTCCGATGCCCCCGAAACAGCCGCTCGGGAGATCGCCTTTTACTTTACCGATGAGGAACTGTGTCCCCGTTGACGATACCCACCCGCACCAGCTCCAATCCAGGGGCTGGTGCGGGCCTTGAACAGCTGGCCGAACCCATAGCGATGCCCGCCACCCCCACGGTCGCTCCTTCCACCATCGACCTGCTGGGAATGAGCCGCCAGGAGCTGGCTGATCTGTTTGTTTCCTGGGGAGAAAAGCCTTTTCGAAGCAAACAGCTCTGGCGCTGGCTCTACGTGCGACTGGCCGGGGAAGTGGCGGCTATGACCGATCTCTCCAAGGGGTTTCGGGAGCGACTGGCGGCCAGCATTGTCCCCCTCAGGCCCGAAATACGTTCCCATGCGATCTCCCGGGACGGCACCCAAAAATGGCTGCTGGCCTTTGGTGATGGGGAGCGGGTGGAGGCGGTCCACATTCCCGAGGTCAATCGGGGGACGCTCTGTATCTCCTCCCAGGCGGGCTGTTCCCTCTCCTGCCCCTTCTGCCGCACCGGTACCTATGGGCTTTCCCGCAATCTGACCGCCTCGGAAATTGTCTCCCAGGTGGTGTTTGCCCGTTCGGAACTGGGCCCCCAGGAGCGCCGGGTCACCAACGTGGTGCTGATGGGCATGGGAGAGCCTCTCTACAACTATGATGCGGTGGTCAAGGGGGTGGGTATTCTGATGGATCCCAACGGTTTGGCCATCGGCTCCCGAAAAATTACCCTCTCTACCGCTGGTGTGGCGCCACGCCTGGTACGGGTGGGGCACGACCTGGGGGTCAATCTGGCGATCTCTCTTCACTCTGTCAGGGATTCGGTGCGGGACCGGCTCGTCCCCCTCAATCAAAAATACAATCTGGCCGAGCTGAAACAGGCTGCCTGGAACTATCCCCTGAAGGGAGGGCGGCGGATCACCTGGGAATATCTGCTTCTGGATGGGGTGAACGATGGCGTGGAGGATGCCCGGGAGCTGGCGGATTATCTGGAAGGGATTCCCTCCAAAATCAACCTGATCGCCTTCAACCCCTGGCCCGGTAGCTCCTTTTCACCATCCCCCCCTGAGGCTGTCGAACGCTTTCAACAGGTGCTCTGGGATCGAAAACTGGTCACGGTGATGCGGGAGAGTCGGGGAGGGGATATCGCGGCGGCCTGTGGGCAGCTGCTGCCGGAAAAGGAAGCCTCGTAGAGGGAAAATCATCCCCCTTTCATTTTAAGATGGGTCATAAGGAGAAGGGCACAACTGAAAACAAAAAGGGGGATTCGGGTAGCGTATTTATTTACCCGAATCCCCCTTTTTATGGGAGCGTTGCGGTGTTGGGTGCTGTCAGCTTGATGCTTCCTCGGCGGCGTGGGCCTCATCTACCGATTTTTGCAGCGCCTCCCGATCGATCCACCAATCATCTCCCACCATATGTTCCAGGCCGGTCATCACCAGGGGAATGTAGTGGTCGGGGTCGTCCAGCTTGTTCAGCTTGACCCACTTGTCAAAGGCCGGTTTATTTTCCACCCCGGCGGTTTTGCACACCAGATCAAACATCTGCTGGGCTTGCCCCTGAGCCAGAGCCCGGTCGGGATGGTCGGGGGTGCGGTGTTTGGCGACCAGATGGGCCAGGGCTGCGATGGGGCCGGCCAGTTCATGCTTGGGCCCCAGGGTGTTGAGCAGATGAAAGAGGGCGATTACGGGCTCAGTCACCGGTGCCTGGGTTTTTAGACCCACCCAGACTCTTTGGGCCAGTGCTTTGTAAATTTCAACATTTTTAAACTTGGAGGAGAGGGCTTTCAGGATATTCAGCACTTCCTCCCAGTTGCCCTCCTTGCTGAGTTTGGTGACCGCCTCGCGTTTTTCCTTCCACTCTTTGCTGGCTTCAGCTTTGCGGGAGGTTTCGGAAGTGGCTTCGGATTCAAAGGCGGGGATGGCCTGTATTTTGATGGGTTTGATTAAACGGTCGTTACTGTTGGTGGTATCGTTCATGAATTTTCCTGAAAAAAAAATGAGTGGCATGAAGCCCGCTGGATGGGGCCTGAGCCGGGTCAGTAGATTCCCTTCCCATTCAGGAAGGAGCCAAATTTTTTATCTTCCGGCAGAATGTGGTCGATGATCCACTCTTTGAAAAAACGCGGAAAATCGATACCTGACCAATCTGCTTCCATCTGGAGTTGGACCTGAAAAGCGTGGATTCGTTCCAATAGCACTTCATGTTGTTGCCGATGGCTGGCAAGGGCCTCATAGCCATGACGTATCATGAGTTCTTCTTCATCATGGAAGTGGCACTTGGCAAACTCAATCAAAATTTTCAACGACTTGTGTACGCTTTGCTGGGGGGTTTCCGAGCGGTTTAAAACGGCGTGAATGGAGTCAGCCACCTGTAAAAGCTTGCGGTGCTGGGCGTCCATCACCTGGACGTTGATACTGAAAGCCTCCCGCCAGTGGAAAAGGGTCAGCCGTTTTTCGCTCTCCAGCAGGATGCCCATGCGCTTACGGAAGGCTTCGAACAGCTTGAGGCGAACGATGGGAATGGCTCGGACCACCTTGGCGGGAATCCGATAGACATCTGTTCGAGAGACCGCTCGGATACCGAACAGGCTGGGGGTATCGAAGACTGCCGTCTCCTCCCCGAAAAAATCCCGGGGGCCCAACATTTCGATGGACTCCTCCCCCAAGAATCGCTCCATCCGTCCCCTTTTGACCAGATAGAGAAAGTCCCGCTCCTCTCCAGCCGCCACCTCTTCCCCGGTCTGGTATTGGTGGAGGTGCATCGATTCGGCCACTTCGATCTGGGTGGTGTGGGAGAGTCCCTCACCAAAGAGTGACGTCTGCTCCAACAGATCCCGGGCTTCGTGGATTGCTTCAATTTTGCTGTAGAGGTCGTTGCGTTTGACGAACTCCAGATAGATCCGGAAGGGAAATTTGAGCACCTGGACAAAGCTGGCGGTGCGATAGGTCGCCGGGGAGGGGAGTTGATAGAGCCCGGTAAGATCCCCCAGGAGGGAGCCTGCTGACAGCACGCTTTTGAGGTTTTGCTTGGTTTGGATCCGCTCCACACTACCGGCCAGGATCAAAAAGATGGTTTTATTGACCTCATGTTCCTTGAGAATAATGGTCCCGGGATTCAGCTCCCCCAGTTCGCTGTTGAGCAAAATCCGGAAGTCGTGGCGCTTGGCTGTGGGAAAATAGGAGCGTAAAAATTCATAGGCGCTGCGGCGCAGGCTATCGGAACGATCCGGTATCAGGGTATCGGTGACCCCAAAGGGGGCACTGGAGCCGATCTCCTTTTCGGCATCGGTCAACTCCCGGGCAATGTGGGAAAGCAATATTTTTCCCGAGGCATCGTCCCGAAAATCTTCAGCCCGGCCATGAATCAACCCCCCACCGATATCGAGTTTTTTAAGATCAGCCGGGGTGAGATAGGCGCTGCGGACCGTTTCGAAAAAGGTCGCGCTGATGCCCGGCTCGGTGGGGGAGTCGGTGATCATCCGCTTGAGGACGTCAAAGGCGGAAATGTCGGCAAAGTGGGCATAGGTGGGATAGCCATTTTCCCAGAGAGTACGAAAGAGAAACAGGCTGGTTTCCACCGGGTGGGGAGAAAAAATCGGTTTGACCTCAAGCCCCTCAATCTGGTTCCAGCGCTCGAAGGTGAGATCTTGAATGTCGAAAAAATCCGCAAAGGCCTGGGTGTCGAGGGAGAGCAGGGCCGACCATTTTTTTTCCACCGAAGCCCGCACCAGGGGGGTGGCATAATATTTAATCCGGTGGCCCGCCCGCATGAGGGTGGCGATACCGGCAAAATGGTCGTCGTGGGCGTGGGTATGAAAAAGACCTTCGATTTCGCTGATGCCGATACCGAGCGCCGTTAAGCTATAGAGCAGGTTGGGGCCCGCATCAATCAGATAGATTTTACCCTGGAACATCAGGATGGAGGACATGGTGGGGCGGTCCACATCCCAGCCGTCTCCTTCGCCAGAGTGGATGATGCCGAAATATTCCCGCTTGATGCGTTGAAATCCCAGAGGATAGGCGGATTCATAGGCGTCGTTGGGGCCCAGATTGAGATCGACGCTAACCCGTTCATCATCATATTGAAATTCGAAGACATTGAGCCGCTTACGTTGGATGAAGGCCCCGTTTTGAATTTCCACAGGGGAATCTTCAACGATGCGGGCTTCCAGGAGTTCCTGGAAGGGGCGGATGTTGCCAAAGGCAAACCAGCGCTTGATGCGCATCATCCATTCCGCATCTTCCGGCGGGGTGCCGGTTTCCAAAATTTCATCTTCGGAGATGAGACCATAATTGCCCCGAAAGATGGTCTGCATCTGGCTTTTAACCTGCTCCCCACGACCGATGAGCAGGGGTTTGGCACCGGTATTATTGGGATGGTTGGGGAGAATCATGCCCTGTTTATAGAGCATCTGCATCACCGGGAATTCCGCCAGATTGGCGATGTGCCCATTTTGTATCACCAAGTCGGAGAGTAAAATGGCACTGGGGCCGGTTTCGTAAGGCACCCCTTTGGTTTCCATGGTGACGATGAGTCCCCGTTTCATGAGATGCTTGACGCTGTCGGCAGGGCAGCCGCAGAGGACTTTCAGCCCAGCCTGGGGAATTTCAACCCAGTAGACCCCTTTGCAGATTTGGATTTTGGTGATTTGGGACATGGTCTCAACCTGGGCTCATCCATCTTCTCCCGATCCTCTCCCGGGAGGGTGGATTTTGAATCTCCGGTTCATTGGAAATCATCCGGAAATTTAGGCAAATGGTCGGCTTTGTTCGCGGTCAATGCTGATAAGACCGATAAATCGTACCACAGCAGAGCTCTTCCGGAGAGACAAAAACGTTAGAGAAAGGTTTGAACGGATAAAAAGCGACCGATTGCCGGGGAGTTCCAAGAGAACGCTTTACGGCAAGCTCACGAAGCAAACCACTATTTTGGTAATGCCTTGGGAAAAAGTAAAGCGAGCCTGTTGGGTGGGGAGGGGGGAGAGGGAGGGGAAAAAAAAGGGTGTTGGCCTATTGGAAGCGATCCAGCCAACACCCTTTCTCAATCAGTAAAACCACCACTTTTCAGCTTGATGGCATCCCGTCAGTTCAGTTTGATCGTCTGCTCCTCATAGGAGATGGTATCCTTCATCCCTCCCAGGGAGGCTTGGGCTGCGGCCAGCCGGGCTATATAGACCCGGAAGGGGGAGCAGGAGACATAATCCAGCCCCACCTGCTCGAAAAAGGCGATGGAGGCCGGGTCGCCGCCGTGCTCGCCACAGATGCCCAGTTTAATCTCCGGATAGGTGATCCGGCCTTGTTGCACCGCGATCTTGATCAACTGACCCACACCGGCTCGATCCACGGTGACGAAGGGATCCTGGGGGATGATCCCCTTGTCCACATATTCCATCAGAAAGATCCCGGCATCGTCCCGGGAGATGCCCAGGGTGGTCTGGGTGAGGTCGTTGGTGCCGAAAGAGAAAAATTCTGCGCTCTGAGCCAGTCGGCCTGCGGCAAGGGCCGCCCGAGGCAGTTCGATCATGGTGCCGATGAGCACCTTCAGGGTGACCCCTTTTTCTTTCTGGACCAGGTCGCACTCCGCCTGACAGGTTCGGCGCATGGCTTCGAGTTCTTTATTGTGGCCTACCAATGGGATCATGATTTCCGGGGTGATGGTAAATCCTTCATTCTTGACCAGATCACAGGCCGCTTCCATGATGGCCCGCACCTGCATCTCATAGATTTCCGGGTAGGTGATACCCAGGCGACACCCCCGGTGGCCCAGCATGGGGTTGAACTCCTTCATATCCTCCACCCGTTCCCGGATGTCGGAAATCGGCAGCCCCAGTGAGTTGGCTACCTCGGCCTGGCCTTTTTCATCCCGGGGGATGAATTCGTGGAGAGGCGGGTCCAGCAGACGGATGGTGACCGGCAAGCCCTGCATCTCCCGGAACAGCCCTTCAAAGTCTCCCCGTTGCATGGGCAGGATTTTTTGCAGGGCAGCCCGGCGGCCTGCTTCATCCTGGGCCAGGATCATCTCCCGCACCGCCAGAATGCGCTCTTCCTGGAAAAACATATGCTCCGTACGGCACAACCCAATCCCCTCAGCGCCGAATTTGCGGGCGATGCGGGCATCTTCCGGGGTGTCGGCGTTGGCCCGAACCCCCATCCGGCGAATGCCGTCAGCCCAGCTCATGAAGGTGGTGAAATCCTCACTGGGTTCCGGATCCCGGGTGGCAATGCGCCCCACCATGATTTCACCGGAAGCCCCATCCATGGTGAGCCAATCCCCCTTTTTGACCCGGGTGCTACCGACGTTGAAGCGTTCGTTGGCAAAATCGATGCGCAGATCCACACAACCCGAGACACAAGGCCGCCCCATACCCCGGGCCACCACCGCCGCGTGGGAGGTCATGCCACCACGGGCAGTGACGATGCCTTTGGCCGCATGCATGCCCTGAATATCCTCGGGGTTGGTCTCATCCCGCACCAGAATGACATCCCGTCCTGCTTCGGCTTCGGCCACGGCATCTTCGGCATTGAACACCACCTGCCCGGAAGCCGCTCCAGGAGAAGCAGGCAGTCCAGTGGTTAGCACCGGCTTGTCGGCCCGGGCTACGGGATCCAGGGTGGGGTGGAGAATTTGGTCGAGATCGGTGGGATCCAGGCGGCGGATCGCCTCTTCCCGGGTGATCAGGCCCTCCTTGACCATATCTACGGCGATGGTGAGCGCCGCTTCGGTGGTACGCTTGCCGTTGCGGGTTTGCAGAATCCACAGACGATTGTTCTGGATGGTAAATTCCAGATCCTGCATATCCCGATAATGGGTCTCCAGATGCCGGACAAACTGGCGCAATTCTTTGTAAAGCTCCGGCATGGTCTCTTCCATGGCCGGAAGGTCCGAACGATTGCGCTCCTTGCCTTCTACCGTAATCTGCTGCGGAGTGCGGATGCCTGCCACCACATCTTCGCCCTGGGCGTTGATGAGATATTCCCCATAAAAGCGATTTTCGCCGGTGGCCGGATCCCGGGTAAAGGCCACCCCGGTGGCACAGTCATCGCCCATATTGCCGTAGACCATGGCCTGGACATTGACCGCTGTACCCCAGTGGTCGGGAATATGATGGAGTCGGCGATAGGTGATGGCCCGGGGGATGTTCCAGGATTTGAACACGGCACCGATAGCGGCCCATAGTTGTTCATGGGGATCCTCGGTGAGAGGTTTGCCGGTCTCTTGGAGAATGATCTCCTTGAAACGGCTGGCAAGCTCCTGCCAATCTTCAGCAGTGAGGTCCACATCCCGCTCCTTGTTCCGGAGCTTTTTCAGCGCCTGGATCTTCTCTTCAAACAGGTGATGTTCCACCCCCAGCACCACCTCCCCATACATCTGGATAAAGCGGCGGTAGGAGTCATAGGCGAAGCGGGGATTGTTGGTCTTTTTGATGAGACCTTTGACGGCGGCGTCGTTCAAACCCAAATTGAGCACCGTATCCATCATGCCCGGCATGGAGGCCCGGGCCCCGGAGCGCACCGAAACGAGCAGGGGGTTTTCAGGATCCCCAAAACGGGCGTCCATGGTTTTTTCCACCCAGGCCAGCGCTGATTCGACACTTGGCTGAAGATCCGGGGGAAACTGTTCACGGTTGGCCAAAAAGGCGTTGCACACCTGAGTGCCGATGGTAAACCCGGCTGGCACCGGAATACCGATACGGGTCATCTCGGCGAGATTCGCCCCTTTGCCGCCCAGGATGGTGCGCATATCCGCATCCCCCTCGGCCAGACCGTCACCAAAGAAAAAAACCTGCTTGTTGCGTACCATGGAGGGCTCCTAGCGATTTTCCGGAAGCACCAGGCGGCTGACATCGGCCACCTGCTGAAAGTTGTTGCGCACCTGGGCCAAGAGCGCCAGGCGATTGTTTTGTATCTTGGGGTCGGGATCCATCACCAACACCTGATCAAAGAAGGCATCAATCCCTTCCCGGAGTCCAGCGAGAATTTTCAGGGCTTCCCCATAGTGACCTTTCTTGCAGGCTTGGGCCACCTGATCCCGGGAGCCGCTGACGGCTTGGTGGAGGTTTTCCTCCTCGGGATTTTGGAAAAGGGCGGCATCTGGTTCACCCAGAGAGTTGCCTGCCTTGGCTTTTTTGTCTGGATCGGCCTTTTCCAAAATATTACGGATTCGCTTGTTGGCCCCTACCAGAGCGGTATAGGCTTCGAGCTTTTTAAATTCCGACAGGGCCTTCACCCGGGCAACGGCATCGTTGAGATCATCCAGACCCAATATTTGTACCGCATCAATCAGGTCATAATCAAAGCCGTCCGATTTGAGATGGGATTTGAGACGGCCATAGAAAAAGTCCAGCAGGCTGGCGACGGTTTTGGTCCGGGTTTGATCCAGTATACCTTCCGGATAGAGCAGATGGGCAGAGCCCAGCACCTGGGAGAGGGAGAGGCGCAGACCTTCGCCATCCAGGATCATGCGGATCACACCGAGGGCGGCCCGGCGCAGGGCAAAGGGATCTTTGGTGCCGGTGGGAACAAGACCAATCCCAAAGCAGCCCACCAGGGTGTCGAGTTTGTCGGCGAGAGAGACGATGGTGCCGGTGGGGGTTTCAGGCAGGGTATCTCCCGCTCCCTGGGGCCGATAGTGCTCCTCAATGGCGGTTGCGACCTCATTTTCGACGCCATCGTTGCGGGCATAATAGCCCCCCATGATCCCCTGCAACTCCGGAAATTCTCCCACCATGCCGGTCTGCAGATCACATTTGGCAAGCCTGGCACCCAGTTGGGCCCGCTCCACATTCCCCCCGGGTATGGCTTTGGCCAGATGGGCGGACAACCCTTCCATCCGACGGATTTTTTTCCCCACCGAGCCCAGACGGTTTTGAAAGACAACCCGATCCAGTCCTTCCAGCCGGGATTCCAGGGGGGTGTTGCGATCTTCCTTCCAGAAAAAGGCGGCATCTTCCAGGCGGGCTCTAAGCACCCGCTCGTAGCCCGTCACCATGACGTTGTTGTCCGGGGTCTCCATGTTGGCGATGACGATAAAACGGGGTAGGAGCGTTCCATCGCTGTTTTCCACCGAGAAAAACTTTTGGTGGTTTTTCATGGAGGTGATGAGCACCTCCGGGGGAATCTCCAAAAATTTGGCATCAAAGCGGCCCATGAGGGGCACCGGCCATTCGGTAAGACACGCATTTTCGGAGAGGAGTTTTTCATCCATCACCGCACGCCCTCCGGCCTCTTCAGCCAGCTGTTCCACCCCTGCGCGGATCTGCTTCATGCGTTCGGAAAGGGAGAGAATGACCTTATTGTCGGCCAGGGTTTGCCCATATTCAGCCGCAGAGTGGACGGTGTGGGGGCCCCGGCCCATAAAGCGATGGCCTTCGATGGTATCGCTGGAAGCGAGACCATCTTCAGTCTTGAAGGGAAGGATGGTGCCGTCCATCAGCGCCAGCATCGAATGGACCGGTCGCACAAAGCGCATCTCCCCAGCTCCCCAGCGCATGGTTTTGGGCCAGGGGAGGGTGGAGAGAATCCGGGTCATGATTTCTGGTACCACTTCCGTGGCAGAGCGTCCCGGTTTTTGCAGGGTATAGCCGAGATATTCCCCCTTGGGGGTATCGATGCGCTGGAGTTGATCCACCTCCACTTTACAGCTGCGGGCAAACCCCTGGGCGGCTCGGGAGGGGTTGCCTTTCTTGTCGAAGGCCGCTTTCACTGCCGGACCCTTGCGCTGCTCCGATACGTCCGGTTGCTTGTCGGCCAGATCACGCACCACCGCCATCAAGCGTCGGGGGGTGCCTTGGCTATCCACCGATGCAAAGGTCAGATGGTTATCCTTGAGAGCTTTTTCCAGCTGCTCCCGAAAGGTGACGATGGCTTTGGGCAGCAGACGGGCCGGTATCTCTTCACAACCGATTTCCCACAAAAATTCGTTCACATCACTCCTCCCCGGCCCAGCATTGGAAAAATCACTGCGGCCGGTTTTGGTTGATTCAAATAGATCAGTCAGACTGATGGGGGACCATTTGGTTTCTCAAAAAAGTCCCTATCAGGGGATCACCTTATTTTTTGATCAGTGGAAATCCCATCGCTTCCCGCTCCGCTACATAGGCTTCCGCCACCCGGCGGGCGAGATTGCGCACCCGGGCGATATAACCGGCCCGCTCGGTGACGCTGATAGCCCCTCGGGCATCCAGGAGATTGAAGGTGTGGGAACACTTGATCACGGCATCGTAGGCGGGCAGGGAGAGCTTTTGCTCCACCAACCGCAACGCCTCGGCTTCGTGGGTGGTAAAGAGGGGAAAGAGCACCTCGGTATCGGCGGCCTCAAAGTTAAAGCGGGAGTAGGCTACCTCGTTGGCGTGGAAGACATCCCCATAGGTCAGCTCACCGTTCCAGGAGAGGTCGTAGACATTTTCCACTCCTTGGATATACATGGCCAGGCGCTCGATGCCGTAGGTGATTTCACCGGAGACCGGTTTCAGCTCGACCCCGCCCACCTGCTGAAAATAGGTAAACTGGGTCACTTCCATACCGTCGAGCCACACCTCCCAACCGAGCCCCGAAGCCCCCAGGGTGGGGGATTCCCAGTCATCCTCGACAAAGCGGATGTCGTGGGCCATGGGGTCGATGCCGATCGCCTTCAGCGACTCCAGATAGAGATCCTGAATGTCCGATGGGGAGGGCTTCAGGATCACCTGGAATTGATAATAGTGCTGTAAGCGGTTGGGGTTTTCACCGTAGCGGCCATCGGTGGGGCGGCGGGAGGGCTGGACATAGGCGGTGTTGAAGGGCTCCGGCCCCAGCACTCTCAAGAAGGTGGCAGGGTGAAAGGTGCCAGCCCCCATCTCCATATCGTAGGGCTGCAACACCACGCACCCCTTTTTGGCCCAGTAGGCCTGCAATCCAAAGATCAGTTCCTGAAAATTCACGTCTGACTCCCTGTTTCAAGGAAAAACCCACCGATGATCCATGCCTGGACCCTTCGTGTCAAGAATCTGGGCAGTTAAGTGGATTATTTTTCTGTTTTCAGTATTCCTGGTAGGGAGTGAATTGTTATTTTGGCAGATTTAATGTTTTTAGCCAATCCAGTACATTGTCGTGGTCTTTTAGTGTAATTTTAGTTTTGTTTGACTCGGCAAAATCAAGCGCTGGTTTCGTGAAATTGGATGTAGTGACAATTAGTCCTTTGTGAGCTTTGTTGTGATTAACTACTCCAAGTAGTCCTCTGACAACTATGATACCAACTTTTTTGCGGACATATTTTTTGCACTCAATAAGGTTGACGGTGTCTCCTGTCAAGCCGCACTTTTTTATAGCAATAACGTCAAACCCGCCGTCATTTTTTTCAGGAGTTAACTCGACATCAAACCCATTATTGGAAAATATGCCAGCTATCAGTTCTTCATATTTTCGAGGCGTTAGTTCATGGATAAGGTGTTGCTTTTTTCTGCATATCTCAATCAACTCTTCTGTAACGTTTGGCAGCCAAATATCTGCCTTCTTTATTAGTGTGTTTTCTTTGCTTGGGTTTATCAAAACATCTGTAATTGTTTCTTCATTGAACAGTGTTTTGTCTTGTGTGTAACCCATATCTTTTATTATTTGATAGTATTGCCACTGTCCAGATGATGAAACGTGTTCGCCAACTTGTTTTCGAAAGTCGGGCGATTTGTGAAACATGGCTTCTTCAAAAGGGCTCAGCTCCCCTCCTCTGTCCAAATTTTCAGCTGCTCTTTGGATGTAAAAAAATTCGCCGAGTGTCGATCGCATTTTTTTCTCCAAAATTTTAGTGTTTGCTGCTGATGTCTGGAATGAGCCTAGTTAGATTGCATGCGTTGATAGGCTAAATAATGCGAGAGTGTTTTTTTATCTGGCATTGATATGATCTGATTTGATCTCTCTGATCCAGGCTTCGGAATCCTCATGGCCTCCACACTGAGCGGCTTCTTTTAAAAATTGTTGGCGTTTTTTCCAGGCAGCAAGGGCGTCGGCGTTTTTTTTGTCAGACTTGAGAGGAGATCCTTCCTCCTCAATTTCAACACGAAGAGTACAGTTTGGATCGGGATGGAAGCGTTTTTTCCAGTGATCCGGGAGCTCGGAAGGGCTTACTTGAGTAAAAATTGTTTTCACAGTATGGGCTCCTTTTGGGCCGGAAAAAAGGCGAGAGATCAGCCAGGTTCGGCCTTGGCAATCATTTCATCCATGCCTGCTATGACTTCTTCCAAGGTTGCGGTTTCACCCCGTTCGATCTGGTCCAAACCAATCTGGATTTCCCTGCGAAGCCAAGCCAGCTCTTTGGCTTTCTCCTGCTCCCTCTCCATCAACAGGTGCAGCCCTTCGCTGATGATTTCACTGGGGGAGGTGAAGGCGCCTTCATGAATGCGCTGTTTGATGAAGCTTTCCTGGCTTGGTGTCAGAGTGACCTCCATGGGGGTTCCTTAGCCAAAATGGAAGTTTCGAACAGTATGGCAGAAATGACTGGAATCAGTATGGCAGAAATGACTGGAATTTGTCATTCACCGATTCCGCCACCAGGAAGCTTCAATCACTGTGTGGGTGTTCCCAGACAGATCAATCCTCTCCCTGATTTCCCCCGGAAGCTGGGGCCTGGGCCAGGATGCGTTCGGCCAGGCGGGAGAAGGGCAGGCTTTGCAGCCACACCTTGCCAGTGCCACTGATGGTGGTGAGGAACAACCCTTCCCCACCAAAAAACATCGATTTCAACCCCCCAGCCGTCTCAATGGAATAGTCGAGTCCCGGGGTGAAGCCGACCAGGGTGCCGGTATCGACTCTGAGGGTTTCTCCGCGCAGCTCTTTTTCGACGATGGCCCCGCAAGCGTGGATGAAGGCCAAACCATCCCCGGAAATTTTTTGCAGAATGAACCCTTCACCACCAAAAAAACCGGCTCCCAACCGCTGGCTGAAGGCGATGGAGAGTTGGGTGCCCAGAGCGGCGGCCAGGAATGAATCTTTCTGACAGAGGATCGATCCCCCCAGTTGACCGAGGTCGAGAGGAATGATTTTTCCCGGGAAGGGGGCGGCAAAGGCCACCCGCCGTTTGCCGTGGCCTCGGTTGGTAAAGTGGGTCATGAAGAGGGATTCACCGGTCAACACCCGCTGGCCGATGTTGAGCAGGCCGCCGAAAAAGCCTCCGGACATATTCGAGCCATCCCCCATCTTGGCTTCAAATTCGATCCCTTCCTCCATGTAGCTCATGCCTCCGGCTTCAGCAATGACCGTTTCACCCGGATCCAGCTCCACCTCTACCAGTTGAATGTCGTCGCCGATAATTTCATAGTCCACTTCGTGGCAGCGCATGATGGTTATTCCTCCTTGGGGGCGAATGTGAAAGTTTTTTTGACCACATTGGGTGAATCGACCGCACTCTCTGTTTATCATACCGCCGGTCTCAAGGTCATCCACATTGCATGAACAGGCCAAAATCTTCCCTGATCAAGGTTTTTTTGAAAGAGAGGGGAGGGGGTTTTTTGGCGTGTTGTCCGGGGAGAAATCCAGGCTTTTTGTTTCCCAAGTATATTCGATTAACGATAAAAAAATTTTATCCTGAAACAGGGTCTTGACAAGGCCAAATTAGCCATGCATAACATCCCCTATCAGAATTTGATAATACTCCGATATCCCAGGAAAAGCGCCCAACTTGAAGATTGTCCTTGCCACCCGCAATAGAAAGAAAATCGAGGAAATACAAAGGATTGTATCTGGTTTGGCCGTCACACTGCTCACTCTGGACGATTTTCCGGAGTTTCCCGAGGTGGTGGAGGATGGGGAAACTTTTCAAGCCAACGCCGACAAGAAGGCGGTTGCCATCGCCAAACAGACCGGTTTGGCTGCTTTGGCAGATGATTCAGGGCTGGTTGTGGATGCTTTGGGGGGGGCGCCGGGGGTTCACTCGGCCCGTTTTGCAGGCCCCAACGCCAGTGACGCCGACAATTTGGAACGCCTGCTGAAAGATCTCGACGGCGTGCCGGATGAAAAACGCACTGCCCGTTTTGAATGTCTCCTCTCCCTGGCTCTTGGGCCGGATGAGGTTTTTCACTTTTCCGGCACTGTTGAAGGTCGGATTGGTCATACCAGGAGGGGGGAAAATGGCTTTGGTTACGACCCGGTTTTTTTCCCCTTGGAGGCCCCGGAACACACTTTTGCCGAAATGACAGCGGCCCAAAAAGATGGCATGAGCCATCGGGGGCGGGCTCTCATCGGCTTTGCAAAGGCACTTGAAGAAGCCTCTTCAAATTCACCCCTGAAAATTGTTTTGCACCCTTAGAGGAGATGCCCATGTCGCGACTTGTTCCACCCCATGGAGGTGGGGAGCTCAAACCCCTGCTGCTGACCGGAAACGCCTTGACGGAAGGTCTGGCCAAGGCCAAAACCCTGACCCAGGTTAGAATGACTTCCCGTGAATCCGGCGATCTCATCATGCTGGGAATCGGGGCTTTTACGCCTCTGGACGGGTTCATGGGTAAGGCTGACTGGAAAGGTGTCTGTGATGATACCAAGCTCGCCAACGGCGTGTTTTGGCCCATCCCCGTCACCCTCTCCACCACCGAGGAGCAGGCAGACCAACTGGAAGTCGGTCAGGAAGTGGCCCTGGTCGATGACGAATCCAGCGAAATTCGCGGCATCATGAAGGTCGAGGAAAAATATACCATCGACAAGCAGCTGGAGTGCCGCAGCGTCTTTCAGACCGAAGACCTGGAGCATCCCGGCGTCCAAAAGGTGATGAACCAGGCGGCGGTCAACCTGGGCGGTTCGGTTCAGGTGCTCTCCGAAGGCGGCTACCCGGAAAAATATCCCGACATCTACAAATCTCCCGCTGAAACCCGGGCGATGTTTGATGAAAAAAAATGGAGCCAGGTCGCAGCTTTCCAAACCCGCAACCCCATGCACCGCTCCCACGAGTTTCTGGCCAAGATCGCCATCGAAATCCTGGACGGCGTGCTGGTTCACCAGGTGTTGGGCAAGCTGAAAGCCGGTGACATCCCCGCTGAAGTGCGCGCCGATGCCATCAACACCCTGCTGGAAAACTATTTCGTCGACGATACCGTGGTGATGGCCGGTTATCCCATGGAGATGCGTTATGCCGGTCCCAAAGAGGCCCTGCTCCACGCCGTCTTCCGCCAAAACTTCGGCTGCTCCCATCTGATCGTCGGTCGTGACCACGCCGGTGTGGGTGACTATTATGGCGCCTTCGACGCTCAATACATCTTTGATCAGGTCAGTGAAGAAGAGTTGAAGACCCGTCCTCTCAAGATTGACTGGACCTTCTTCTGCTACAAGTGCGCTGGCATGGCCTCCATGAAGACTTGCCCCCACGGCAAGGACGACAGGCTTCTGCTTTCCGGAACCAAGCTGCGCAAAATGCTTTCCGAGGGTGAAGAGCCCCCGGCGGAATTCAGTCGGCCCGAGGTGGTCAAAATTCTTCAGGCCTACTATGCGAGCCTCAAGGATTCCGACAAGGTGGAAATCAAGCTGCACAAGGCAGCGACCGGCTAATAGCCAAGTGACACCATCCAGGAAGACTTTTACACACCCTTTTTTCCAGGAGAGTTTGTAATGCCGAGTTTTGTAATCAGCGACAAGTGTGACGGATGCAAAGGTCAGGATAAAACGGCCTGCATGTATATCTGTCCCAACAACCTCATGAAGTTGGACAAGGATCGCATGAAGGGCTTCAACCAAGAGCCCGATCAGTGCTGGGAGTGCTACTCCTGCGTGAAGATCTGCCCCCAACAAGCCATTGAGGTTCGTGCTTATGCCGACATCGTACCCATGGACGGTGCGGTGAAATATTCGGTGATGACCACCATGGCAGCGGTGAGCAACAGGCCGATGAAGGCAGCGCCGTAGAGGGCTCC